>JAYVXQ010000024.1:0-2747 GCA_043785025.1 Acetobacteraceae bacterium | reverse complement strand
CGGCGTCGCCCACTTCGGGGTTGGTCCAGGGGTTGAGCATGACCGGGTCGATGTGGAAATCGGCGGGGTTGTAGTCGTGACGGACATGCATCATGTGGGCGCGGGTTTTGAGCAGGAGTTCGGAGACCTCGTCTTCCGCCCGCGCGTTCGTTTCGGCGACGTAGACGTTGCGCCAGAGGGCGGCCTGGGTCAGCAAACGTTGCTGTGCCGGTTCGTCGTGGCCGCCTTCGATGAGGCCCTGGCGGTAGAGGTCCCAACGTTCCTTGATTTTCTCGACGGGGAGACGGGCGGTGAGGATGGGCAGGCCGCGGCGGCCGCATTCGGTGAAGGACGCGGGCGAAATCACGCTGCGCCAGATCGGCGGTCCCGGCTTTTGCACGGGTCTGGGGCGAAGCTCGGGGACGTGGAGGTTGAAGTATTCGCCTTTGTAGGTCAGCGGGGTTTCGCGCCAGGCGCGTTCCAGGATGTCCATCGCCTCGGTCATGCGCGCACGGCTGTCGTCGCTGCGCAGGCCGTGACCGACGAATTCGTATTCGTTGTAGACCGTGCCTTTGCCGATGCCGACGTCGATGCGGCCTTTGCTGAGGTTGTCGAGCAAAGCCAGTTGCACGGCGAGGCGGATCGGGTGGTGGAAGGGCATTTGCAGAACGGCGAACCCGATGCGGATTTTGGTGGTGCGCATGGCGAGGGCGGCGGCGAACAGCAAAGCGTCGTTGTAGACGCTTTCGCCGGTGAAATAATGTTCTGTTAGCCAAACGTCTTTGAAGCCCAGGTCTTCGGCCGCGCAAACCTGAGCGATTTGGTCGTCGATGCGGGCGGCGTCTTCTTCCGGGGATGGGGAGAGTGCGAGGGTGAGCCAGCCGAAGTTCATGGTTTGGCGTCCGGTTCGGAGAAGATTTCGAGGTTGTGCTCGCCGATTAATGGCGCACGGCGGGAGATGGACCAGGGCGAGCCGTTGTAGAGAGCGGCCTCCCCGGGATAGATCACATCGCGGTTGAGTTCGGGATGAGCAACGGTTTTCCAGAAGCCGCGGTCGTGCAGGTGCGGATCGGTGACGAGATCCTCCGGCGCGCGGACGGCAGCCCATGTGAAGCCGCGATTTTGGGCTTCTCGGGCGAGGTCGTTGGCGGGTTGGCTGGCGATGAAGCCGGCGAGGACGTCGTCGATGACATGGGCCGCGTTGGCGGTGACGTAAGCCTGGTCCTGGTATTTTGCGTCAAGCAGGTCATCCGCCATGCCGTAATGATCCATGAAGGCGGCGAGTTTCTTGATGTTGGCGGGGTTGAGGCCTCCGGCGATCAGGGCCGTGACGTAGACACCGTCTTTGGCGAGGAATTGGGTCGGCGCAGTGGGCGTTGGCGCGTGGTGGCGGGCGGTTTGGCGCAGCAGGGTTTCGCCGCGGTAGATGTAATTGGCGACGGCGGACTCGGTGGTGAGCGCGCAGGCTTCGTGGATCGAGACGTCGATGTATTGGCCTTGGCCGGTCACGGTGCGGTGGACGAGGGCGGCCATGATCGCGATGTAAGCGTAATGACAGCCCATGTGCCAGGCGTTGCCGCCTCCCGGTGCGATGGGGATGTCGTCGTTGTCATAGCCGCACGAGGCCATTTCACCGCCCGCCGCCATGTGGCCGAGATCGGAGGAACGGTAATCGCGCCAGGGGCCGGTTTGCCCGAAGGGTGTGAGCGAGCAGATTATCAGACTTTCGTTAGTTTTTCGTAACTCTTGATCGCCGAGGCCGATTGATGCCAGGAAGCCGGGTTTGCGGGTTTCCAGGATGACATCCGCGCTATCGGCGAGGCGGCGGAACTGAGCGCGGCCGTGGTCATTGTTGAGGTCGAGGGTGATGCCGCGTTTGGAGGTGTTGTAGTACCAGAACGACAGGCTGCGATCGGGATGCGGGATGTCGTCGACGAAGGGGCCGATGGATCGGGCGGGCTCGCCGCCGGGTGGTTCGATTTTGATGACATCGGCGCCGAGATCGCCCAGAAGCTTGCCGCAAAAGTGTCCGGTTTCGTTGGCGAGTTCGAGGACTCGCAGGCCCGTGAGGGGGCCGGTCATGTCAGCATATCCGTTTGGTAGGGAAATCTTGCGCGCGTCTTCGGCCAGAACGTGCCGTCATCGAAACCGGCGCGGAGATCGTCGTGGGAGTAGCCTAACAAATCCTCGATGATTTCGCGCGTGTGTTGACCGATGAGGGGGCTTGGCGCGTGGTTGAAGGCGGGTGTGGCGGACATGATGAAGGGCGCGTTTTGGATTTTGTGAGTGCCGAGGGCGGGGTGGTGCATGGGTTGATACATGTGACGATGCGCGAGTTGGGGATCGTGTTCGACGCGGTCCTCGGCGCTTTGGACTGGCAGGGCGCTTATGCCGGCGGCCTGGCAGCGTTCGGTCAGGTTGTATTTTCCTTGGCTGAGGGTCCAGGATTCGATGAAAGTGTCGAGTTCTTCCTGGTGTTCCAGGCGGCCGGCCATGGTGGCGAATTTGGCGGGCGGGGATGGGGTCATGAGGCTGGCGAGGGCGTGCCATTCTTCGTCGGTGTGGCAGACGATGACGCACCAATCGTTGTAGCCGCCGGGATGCGTTCGGTACGCGTTGTGCGGGGCTGTGATGGGGCCGCGGTAGTTGTTAACCAACGGCGTGCCCGGCCAGTGGGCGCGATTGCCAGGAGGAAATCCCGGACGCCGTGTGCCGCGGCCGTTGACGGTGAAATCGAGCAAAGCGGGACCGTTGAGCGGGACGCTGGA
>JAYVXQ010000023.1:0-2753 GCA_043785025.1 Acetobacteraceae bacterium | reverse complement strand
AAACCGTCCCCCCCGCCGCCTCCAAAACCGCCTGAGGGGCCGCCGTATCCCACTCCATCGTCCGCCCAAACCGCGGATACAAATCCGCGATCCCCTCCGCCAACCTACAAAATTTCAAACTTGAGCCAAAATTCACCGTCTTCGCCACCCGTCTTCCCGCCAAGAACGCGTCCAACTGGGCCGTATCCCCATGATGCCGGCTGGCCAAAACCGTCAGCCCCTCCGCCGGAATCGCGCGCGCTCGCACGACCGTTTCCACCCCGCGATGCCGCTTCCACGCCCCGACCCCCGCCAGGCCGCCAAAAATCTCCCCGGTCGCGGGCACGCCCACCACGCCCAACGCCATCCGCCCATTCCGCACCAGCCCGATATTCACCGCGAAATCATCGCTGCCGTCGACGAATTCCCGCGTCCCATCCAACGGATCCACCAGCCAGAAACACGACCCCACCGCATGCGTGACACCCGACGCGGCTTCCTCCTCGGCGATTACCGGGATTTCCGGCGCCGCCGCGCGCAACCCCGCCAGCAGCAGCGTCTCCGAGGCCTGGTCCGCCTCCGTCACCATCGACCGGTCCGCCTTGCGCGCGACATCGAAGCCCCGCGCCCGAATCGCCAAAATCACCGCCGCCGCCTGTCTCGTGAGGTCCGCCGCCAACTCCAGCAACGCCAGATCATTCATGCGCGACACTCCCTCTCAATGGGGCGCTCATTTCGCCGCGGCCAAACGCCGCTTCCGTCCAACCCGCGCCGGCTCCGGCCCGGAAACCACAGCCGCAACCACCACCGGCGCCACCACCGGCTGGCGCACCGGCACCGCCAAAAACATCTCCGCCATCCGATGCACCAACGCCGGCTCCATCAACTCCACGCACGCCAGCGCCCGCGGACAATGCTCGGGTTTGGCCAGGAAACACGGCGCGCAACTCATGTCGCGATACAGCGCCACCGTCCGCTCCCCCATCGGACCCCACTCGCCGGGATCCACCACGCCCGAGTGCACCCCAATCGTCGGCACCCCCGCCCCCGCCGCGATATGCTTCGGCCCGCTGTTGCCGCCAATGAAAAGATGACACGCCGCGAACAACGCGGGCAGATCGCGCAGCGCCACCAGACCCGCCGCCGAGGCCACCCGATCCGGCCGCGCCACACGCGCCACCAAATCCGCCGCCTTCGCCTCATCGTCGCGGCCGCCGACCAGCATCACCGAGACATCGTTGCGCCGGATCAACAGATCGATCAGCGCCGGAATATGCCTCTCCGGCAATTGCCGCATCACGTTGCCCGAGCCCGGATGGATCGCCACCACCGGCCGCGCGAACAAATGCCTGACCGCCTCAGGAATATCCGCGAGCTTCATCGCCGCCGGCACCGGATCGAACAGCCCGCGCGGCGTCTCGCACGCGACCGAGATCGCGGTCACCAAATTCAACAGATCGTCGACGATATGCCCGCGCTTGCGCTGCAACGCCTTATCGCCATCCCATTCCAGCGCGACATCCAGCCACGGAAACGTCTCCAGCGAGTCGAACCCCGCCGTCAGCCGAGCCCCCGCGCACAACAAAATCGACCGCGTGGACAAATGTTTTCGCAAATCGACCGCGATATCGAAACGATACGGCGCCAACCGCGCCGTCAACGCCGCCAGATCGTCCTCGGACAAATCCCTCTCACCCAGTTCCGAACGGGCATGAAAGAACTCGAACGGGATGCATTCGTCGATCGCCGGCTCCACCGACGCGATCGCCGCCGACGCGGGTGCGACCAACGCCGTGATCCGCGCGCCCGGAAATTTCTCCTTCAACCGCCGTATCGCCGGCAGAGCGGTAATGAAATCCCCGATATGATCCAATTTCACCACCAGGATCGACCGCACCGACGCCGCCTCGATCAACGGATGCCCCGAATACATCACCCGGGTGCCCTCGTCATCGACCAGGAAATCATCGGAATAGCGCGATATCCGCGGATTGAAATACGGATCCCCCGCGGCGAACAACCCGCGCCACTCGTTACTGAACCGCGAGGTGTCGTAATCGTCCTTCAACTCCGACCGGCTGGCCAGCTCATGATGGATCAGCGTCGCGAACGGCGTGTAAATCGTGCGCAGCCCGGAACGGTGGGAGCGCAAACAGAAATCCAGATCGTTGTTGATCACGTCATGCGCTTCATCGAACCGGCCCAACCGGTCGAAATCCGCGCGACGCACCAGCAAACAGGCCCCGGTGACCGCGATCACCTCGCGCCGCGTCAAGGCCAGACCGAAATACCCCGGCTCGGTTTCCTCGGCGTGGCGGAAGGCGTGCCGCCCCATGCCATGCCCCAGAAACATGCCCGCGTGCTGCACGGTGCGATTGGGATACAGCAGCCGCGCGCCCACGATCCCCACCCCCGGCGCGGAAATTTCGTCCAACAGAGCGTCCAGCCAGCCGGGATCGACGATTTCCATATCGTCATTCAGGAACAGCAGAAACTCACCATCGGCCACGGCCGCGGCGGCGTTGTTAAAGCGCGACCAATTGAACGGCGGCGCCATCCGGACGATCTTGTCCGCGCGGTCCCGCACAAAATCACGCGCCGCCGTATCCTCCTCCGGAATATTATCGATCACGACGATTTCAAAATTCCGGTAGGCGGTGACGTCGCGCAACGTCGTCAAACAGGTTTCGATGTACATCTTCGCGGCACGGGTCGGAATGATTATCGACACCTTGCCCATGACGCGCTCAGCGGGCCGCGTCCGCCACGTGCCC
>JAYVXQ010000022.1:0-9055 GCA_043785025.1 Acetobacteraceae bacterium | reverse complement strand
TCTTGCCGCGATGGGCGAGTTCCCGCAGCAAGGTCCGTTGCCGTTCCTCGGCCAATTTCCGCTCGGTCGCGTCTTCGATGATCGCGACGATGTATTCGATCCCGCCGTTTTCGGCGCGCACGCAGCTGAGGGTCGCCGTGACCCAGATGAATGATCCGTCACGCCGCGAACAGCGCTTATCCAGGCTGAAGGAATCGTCGGCGCCCGCGCGCATGACCGCGATCCGCGCGAGATCGGCGTCGACGTCGTCGGGATGCGTGAGGTCGTGATAGCGCGTGGCCAGCAGCGAGGCGGTTGAATGTCCGGTCATCCGCGCGAGGCGAGCATTGACCCGAAGCCAGGTCCCGTCGGGCGTGATTTCCGCGATGCCGACGGCGGCGTTGTCGAACATCGCGCGAAACCGTTTCCCGGTTCCGGCCGGGGTCGGGTCGTCGTCTGGATCGGCCAGCGGGAGGTCGCGATGCGAAATCACGCATCCCGTGCCGCCGCTGGCTTCGATGCCGGTGGCGGTCAGCGTGCTCCAACGCCCGTCCTTCTGGGCGTGGCGCAGGATGAACTCGGGCAGGGTTCCCGCCAGCACGCGCGCGATCCCGGCTTTGGCATGGGCTGCGTCGTTCGCCGCCATGCCCGCGGCGTCGCACAGATCATGATAGAGGCCGCCCGCGGCGATCTGGATTGGCCACGCCTGATTGGTGCTGGTGATGCGGCCGCCCATGCTGACGATGGCGATGCGGGTCACGTGATCCGGATTGGGAGACGCGTTCGTGCTGATGGACATCGCGCGTCAGACCGGGACGGTTGGGTCCGGTGCGGAACCCGGAACGCGCTGCGTGTTAACCCCTCGTACTGGGCGGCGGAAAGCCATGTTTTCAATCGAATCACGATTTACCGGTGAATCGTTCAACCTGATTTCTTTGATGATTTAAAAGAAGATTGTAACAAACCTCGAACCCCTGTCCAGGGAAATCTCGACCCGCCGGATCCGGTGTACTATCGCTGTGGACCAACCCGTAATCCGGGACCGGTCGCGACGCCGAGGTGGTTGCGCAGCGTCGACAGCGCGGCCACGATCGAGGGCAGGGCGCGTGGCGGACGGCCCGCCGCCCGCCGTTCCGGTGTTTGCACGAACCAGCGCAGCGGCCTCAGGTCCGGATCGGCCGGAGCGAGGGAGAACATCCCCTCCGGCGTCTCCATCTCCCAGCCTTCAGGTCCGGCCGACGGCTTTCCGTCGATGCCCCACAGGGTCAGGCAATCGGCCAAAAGTCCGCGCGTTTCGGCTTGGGTCACAGGCGCGGGCCGGTCAGCATCTCCTCGGCGACCTTGCGGTGCTGCCATTTGCCGTCGTTGAGGCTGCCTTTGAACACCCCGTTCTCGACCACGACCTTGCCGCGCAGGACGGTCAGGCATGGCCATGCCTCCATCTTGCGGCCTTCCCAGGGGGTGTAATCCGCCTCGTGCAACGCGGACGCCGTGATGACGCGTTTGTCGGCGGTATCCAGCACGGTGATGTCCGCGTCCGATCCCGCCGCGAGAGCGCCTTTGCGCGGATACAGGCCCATGATTTTCGCCGCGTTGGTCGATACAAGATCGACATAACGTGACAAGGAATAGCCGCGTTTGCCCACCATCTCGGTATACATCAACGCGACCCGCGGCTCGACGCCCGCGTTGCCGCCGGTGGTGTCGTCGATCCGGGCCCCCTGTAATTTCTTCGCCAGGGTGCAGCAGATTTCATCGGTCGCCACGCAGTTGATCGCGCCATCGAGCGTGCCGGCCCAAAGCTCCGCCTGATCTTCCGGCGATTTCAGCGACGGGTAGGTGTGGAAAATCTGGCCGTTCGGCTTCTTATAATCCTCACTTGTGTAGAGCATGTATTGATGGAGCGATTCGCCGTAGATCGGCACGCCTCGTGTCCGTGCCTCACGAATCGCCTGCACGCCGGTGCCGGCGGAGACGTGCATCATGTATAAACAGGTTCCCGGAACTTTCTCGGCCAGACGGATCACGCGGCGGAACGAGACGTCTTCCGACAAAGTATTATGCACCTCGGCCAGATTTTCGAAGCCGACGCGGCCTTCGCGGATCAGTTTGGCGTACATGTGCATAACGATGTCGTTGTCTTCGGAGTGGATCACCCCGACGCCTTTATTCGCTGACAGAACCTGGAAAATTTCCCAGATATCGCCAAAGTCGACCATCCGTCCCTTGCGGCTTGGCGTGATATCCGTGGTGAATATCTTGACGGTCGGGAAACCCGCCTGGATCGCCTCGGCGATTTGTCCGGGAAGGTTGATGGGAAGCGCGCCTTCGACCATGATGTGTTGGGCGTAATCGCAGGCGGAATGATTTTTCCAGTCTTCCTCACGCTTTTCGATCGCGTCGCGCACGGTCGCCCCTTGCGAGGCGCGGGTGAAGTCGATCATCGTCGTCGTGCCACCGTGTACGGCGGCTTTGCTGACGACATCGGGCGGCTCGGTCAGGCCCGCCGTGCCGTCCGGGTTCGGCAAATGCCATTTGCAGTGCACATGCGGATCGATCCCGCCGGGCATCACGATTTTCGTTCCGGTATCGATCAGTCGCGCGCCGGGAGGCAAAGGCAACGCGCCCTTGGCGGTGATCGCGATGATTTTTTCCCCGGCGATCAGAATGTCATGAGCGCCGACGCCAAGCGGTGTCACGACCATGTCACCGCGGATGACCAGATCGACCATGTGCTGCCTCCTTCTTGAGAGCATGATCGCTTCAGGTCGACACGATCATGCCATGTTTGAGAAAATGGTTCACGTTTGCGGTTGACGTCAACCGCAAACGATCGCGCTTTGCTATCAGATCATCCGACGCATGCGCCGATCCGGCAAGCGGGCGGATCATTCCATCTTCCAGCCGCGGTCTTTCAGCACCGGGACATGTTTGCGCGCGTCGCGCTGCTGTTCCGATAAATCAAGCCACATCCGCAATTGTTCCAGCATCCGCCGCGTTGGCGCCGCGAGGTCCAGACTGAAGGCCTCGTTCATGTCATAAAATCTTAAATTATCCAGTTCGCCATCGCCGCCCAAGGTTCCGCTGACGCGCGAGACGTGCACACAGAAGAACCGGGCGTTGAAGCGGATCGGACTGTTGGCTGGCGTGACGGCCCGCGCCAGATAATCCAGCCCGTCCAGCATCGGCGGAACGCCGAGTGAAAGCCCGGTTTCCTCGCGCAATTCACGGGCGGCGGCGATGGTCAGGGCGTGCACCAGTTTTGTCCCGGCGGCGCGTCCCAGAGCCCATCGCGTGCGTGTCGAGGGCTCGGTCGCGCTGGACGCCGACAGATCGGCGCGATCGACGGCGCCCCCTGGGAAGACCAGACGGTTGGGCATGAAACGGTGTTTGGCCCCGCGCATGCCCATCAGAATTTCGGTGGTGTCACCGGCTTCACGCCATACCAGCAAACTGGCGGCATGGCGGGCGCGCACGGTTGTTGGCCGGGGCGGCTCGCGCGTGTCCAACAGCGGCGCGTGGCCGCGGTGGTCTTCAGGCAAGATCGAATCCTTTCGTGCGCAGATACGCGGCGAAGCCGAACCGTTCGGGAACCGATAACTGGCGCGCGACGTTCTCGCTCCAGCCCACGCCTTCGCGCGGCGGGTGGACATCGTTGTTTTTTAACGCGCTGGCCGCGACTGGTTCGCGCGCGCGGCGGCGTTCGTCATAAGCCGCGATATCCGCCGGCAGGGCGCTGTCGTCATAGCGTTCCCGATGCACAACGACCACGGGCGGCAGGCGCATCGACACCGGACGGCGGAAGACCGGCCAGCCGACGCTGAGGCCCGCCACGGGATAGACGCCGGCGGGCAAGCCCAGAAGGGGGGAAACACGCTCGATATGCGAACGGACATAGGAAATCGGACAGGTGCCGAGGCCGATGGAATCAGCGGCGGCCATGAACTGGGACATCGCCAGCGTGCAATCGACGGCGGTGTTCAAAAACGTGTCGAGGTTGTTATTGGCGTGCGGTAATTGATGCATATCGCACAGGCGCTGGCCGCGCCGCATGTCGCCGCACCAGACGAGGAAGACCGGCGCGGTGGCGATCCAGTCCATGGTGCCGATCCAATCGGCGATCTGTTTGATGCGGGCGGGATCGCGCATGACGACCACGGAATATTGTTGCAGATCCGATTTCGCCGGCGCCGATTGCGCCGCGGCGAATAGTCCATCCAGCAACGGATCCGGCACCGGTTGATCCGTGTAGCGCCGTGTCACCCGCCGGTCGAGCAAGGGCGCGATCGCGTCCGGCACCTCGGTATCGGGCAAATCCATGCCGAAACGCGCTTTGAGCAGCGCCGGTCCCTCCGTCATCGCCAATCTCCTTTCCGGTCAGACTTGCCGGAACGCCGGGATCGCGCAAGGTTGCCGCGAACACGGAGGAAAATGATGCCAGCCCCTTATGAAAAACACCGCGCGCAATTGAAGGCGATCCTGTTGTCCTGGGGGATGACCGAGGATAACGCCGAGGTCACCGCCGATATTCTGGCATGGGCTGATCTGCATGGTGTCGACAGCCACGGCATGTCGATGATCCCCGGCTATGACGGGTTGCGCCGCTCGGGCCGGGCGAAGATGGACGCGCGGCCGAAGATCGTGAGGGAATCGCCGGTGTCGGCGCTGGTGGATGGGGGCGGTGGATTGGGCCATGTGCCGTCGCATTTCGCGATGAACGTGGCGATCCAGAAGGCGAAGACAACGGGCATGGCGATCGCCGCCGTGCATAACTCGGCCCATTTCGGTGCTACCGGATATTATACGCTGATGGCGGCGAAGGAGGGTTTGATCGGCATGGCCTGCACCTCGGCGTCAGGGATTCAGGTGGCGCCGACCTTCGGCAAACAGGCGCGGTTGGGCACCGATCCCTGGTCGTTCGCGGCACCCTCGGCCGACGGGGTGCCGTTCCTGCTGGATATGGCGACAACGACCGTCGCGGCGGGACGCATTCGTAACAAAGCCAATGAGAATCTGCCCACACCGGCCGGTTGGGTTTTGGACAAAGAGGGTTCGCCAAGCACCGATCCATTGGTCGCGAAAGAGAAAGGCGGGTTTCTGACGTCGTTGGGCGGATCGCCGGAAAATTCGAGCTATAAAGGGTATGGGCTTTCGGCGATGGTGAATATATTGGGCTCGTGCCTGTCGGGTGCGACGTTGATCACCGATCCCATGCACACGAAAAAACCGATGGGGATGGATATCGGCCATTTTTTCATGGCGATCGATCCGAATTTGTTTCGGGATGGCGATGATTTCCAGAAAGACGTCGCGCAATTCTGTGGCGATTTGCGCGCGACGACTCCGATCGATCCGGCGCGGCCTGTGATGGTGGCTGGCGATCCGCAATGGGCGTACGCGAAGCAGCGGATGGCGGAGGGTATTCCGGTTGGACCCGGTCTGTTGAACCAGGTGCGTCAGATCGCGCAGGCGTCCGCCGCCGCCTGGGTTTTGGATTAGAGCATCATCCGCTCAGCTGGAACACCTGAGCGGATAAAGATGCTCGCCAAAACAAAAGTTTAGAGCGGTTGCCGAGAGCTAACGCGATCGGAAACCGCTCTAAACCCCGGCGGCTTTTTCCTGCGATTTCGCGAAGGCTGAGGCGGCGGCGAGGAATTCCCCCGGGATCATCAGCACCATCGTGCTGTTATGCTCGGCGCCGACCTCGGAGATCGTTTGCAACCGGCGGATTTCCAGCGCCGCGGGATGACCGCCGATCAATTTCGCGGCTTCGGCCAATTTGGCGGAGGCTTCCAGTTCGCCCTCGGCCTTGATGATGCGGGCGCGTTTTTCGCGGATCGCCTCGGCCTCGCGGGCGATGGCGCGCTGCATCTGTTCGGGGATGTCGAGGTCTTTCAGTTCCACCGCCTCGATCTCGACCCCCCAGCGCTGCACGGCGGCGCGCAACAGTTCCAGCAACTTGCCGTTGACGGACAGGCGATCACGCAACAAACCGTCCAGCTCGCTCTGCCCGATCGTGTCGCGCATGCCGGTTTCGGCGGCTTGCTTGACGGCGTTTTTCCAGTCCTCGACGGCGACGACGGTGCGTTCCGGATCGGCCGCGCGATACCATAGCACCGCGTTGACCTTGACCGCGACGCCGTCGCTGCTGAGCGTTTCCTGGGTATCGAGTTGTTGCGTGATCGTGCGGATATCCACGGTCACCTGGCGTTCCAACAGCGGTATCAACAGATACAATCCGGGACCGCGGTGGCCCTTCACCCGGCCCAATCGGAAGACGACGGCGCGCTGATACTCCTGCGCCATGCGGACGGACATTAGCAGCAACACCACGATCACGACGGCGGCGGCGATGGAAAACCCGGCCATGGCGGAAGGTCCTTTCAGGGCGTGACCCCGGTGGCCAGTTCCGGGGCGGAAGCGGCGTCCGTTCCGATCAGATTGATATCGAACGGCGTGGTTTGATACGTCTCATTGATCCAATTGGACAGCAATAAATGCGCATGCGGCCGCCAACGGTTCAGCGGCGGGCGGGTGGGATCGTCATCGGGGAAATAATGCAGCGGCAGGTGGATCGGCACATGGGCGCGGACATCGCGAAAATATTCATCGGCGAGCGATTCCGAATCGTATTCGAGATGATCGAGCACGTAAAGGCGCCGCTCCGCTTTGTCCTCGGCGATGCAAACGCCGGTTTCGCGGGAATGCGCCAGGACCAGCAGATCCGGATGAGCGGCGAGATCGGTGGTTCTGATTTCCGCCCATCGCGATACGGGGACGGAGAAATCGTCGGAAAAACCGCTGAGATAGGGTGCCGCGGGCCATGGGATGGTCTGGCGGAATATCCCGAAGGCTTTTTCCGGCAGCAGGTGTTTCGGCACGCCGTGGAAATGATAAAAGGCGGCCATCGCCCCCCAGCAGACATTCATCGTCGAATGCACATGGGTGCGGGTCCAATCGAAGATCCGCCGCATTTCCGGCCAGAATGTCACGTCTTCATAAGGGATCGTCTCGACCGGCGTGCCGGTGATGATGAAACCGTCGAATTTCCGGTCCTTAATCGCGTCCCACGGTTGATAGAACGCGCGCAAATGGTCTTCCGGCGTGTTGCGCGGTTTATGGTCGCCGATCCGTATCAGCGACAATTCGACCTGCAATGGCGATGCACCCAGAAGTCGCGCGATTTGCAACTCGGTCTTGATCTTGTTGGGCATGAGGTTGAGCAGCCCGATCCGCAGCGGACGGATGTCCTGGCGGATCGCCATGGTTTCGGTCATGACCCGCACGCCCTCGCGGATCAGGGCGTCGAAGGCGGGGAGTTTATCGGGAATTCTGATGGGCATGACCGGGACCATCAGTGGCCAAAAAGCGCCATGTACTGGGCGTCTCGCGGAACGCCCAGTACATGGGGTTATGCGTCAACCCGCGCCGTCGCGTTGCCCGAGACGACTTCCTTGCCATCCTGATTGGTCGTGGAGATTTTCAGGTCCACGAGTTTAACACCGGCCTCATCACGCACGGCCTCGACCGTCGCCATGGAGTCGAGTGTGTCACCCGGCCAGACCTGGTTGGTGAAGCGCACGCCGAACTTCGTCAGGCGGCCCGGACCGACGTAGTTGACCAGCATTTTGCTGGTCAGGCCCATCGTCAGCATGCCATGCGCGAAAACGCTGGGGTAGCCGGCGATTTGCGTCGTGTAGACCTCATCCGAATGCAGTGGATTGTAGTCGCCCGAGGCGCCCGCGTATTGGACGATCTGGGTGCGTGACAGGTTTTCGACCACGCGTTCCTTGTGCGTGTCGCCAACCTTCAAAGCCGAGGCTTTCAGTGCCATGTCGTTCTCTCCTCAACCCTGGTCCACGGGACGCTCGGTGGTCACGCCCACGCCGCGGGCGGTGATCACAAGTTCCCCTTTTTGATTGCGATATTCGGTCACGCGCTCACGGAAGGTCAGCTTGCCCGCGCGCTTGCTTTCCCGTTCCCAGGTTTTGCCCGGCATCGTATCGGCGGTCAGCACGTCGCCGGGATGCACGGGCAGATGATATTCGTAATGCTGCTCGGCATGCAGTCCGCCGGAGGACGATGGTTTGCCTTCGACGCCGGACCCGGTTTTGCCCGAGCCGAACCATTTTTCGCCGGGTTTTGGCCGCAGGTGATATTCGGGGTCGAATTGCGCCACGGCCTGCGCGAAGGATGGCGGGGGGATGATCCCGCCGACCTCGGATTTCTTGGCGGCCGCGGCGTCGTGATAGACAGGATTGGTGTCGCCAATCGCGCGCGCGAACATCATGATGTGTGTCGCTTCGACGGGGAATGTGATCTTGGACAAGGGTTTCCTCCAAACCAGATGGCATGCGCAGCCTGGCACTCTCCGCGAAAAGTGCAACAGGGGCCGCGAAAAGCGCAACAGGGGCCGCGAAAAGTGCAACAGGGGCCGCGAAAAGCGCAACAGGGGGACCCGCGCGTGAGGCGTCCGGCGCGGCGGGGCATGCGCGCGGCGCTTGGCGCGGCGGCGATTCCGGAATTTCGTGGTCCGCGCGGTACCGCCGCGACCGCCGAGGCCCTTCATTTCACACGGGCGCCGGGCCAGTTGCCGCCGGGGCGGCGGATTTACGCGATCGGCGACGTTCACGGGGCGCTGCCGCAATTGTTGCGTTTGCATGTGGAAATCGGCCGCGATCTGGTGGCGCGCCCGATCGCGGCGCCGTTATTGATCCATCTCGGTGATTATATCGATCACGGACCGGACAGCGCGGGTGTGATCCAGCATCTTCTGGCGCTGTCATTGGGCATTCCGGTGATCAATCTGTTGGGCGATCATGAAAAAATGCTGCTGGACGCGTTGTCCGGCGATCGCGCGGCGGCCACTGACTGGCTTTGGGCGGGCGGCAAGGCGGCGCTGCGAAGCTGGTCGCTCGATCCCGATCTGCCGCGCGATCAATGGGAGGACGCTCTGCCGGCGGAGCATGTCGCGTTCCTGCGCGGTCTGACGTCGATGCACCGGGAGGGTGAGTATGTGTTCGTGCATGCCGGCATCAGACCGGGTGTGCCGTTGAACGCGCAAACGCCCGAGGAT
>JAYVXQ010000021.1:0-2762 GCA_043785025.1 Acetobacteraceae bacterium | reverse complement strand
TATCCGGTCGATTCGGTGCCGAAAGTCGTGCGGAGCATCAACAACGCGCTGCGCCGGTCCGATCAGATCGCGAAATCCGAGGGCGGCAAGGACGGCACCTATTGGATGGCGCCGATCATCGCCGACGCCGAGGCCGGTTTCGGCGGCCCGTTGAACGCGTATGAGCTGATGAAGAACATGATCGCCGCGGGCGCCGCGGGCGTGCATTTCGAGGATCAGCTCGCATCCGAAAAGAAATGCGGCCATCTGGGCGGCAAGGTGCTGGTGCCCATCAGTCAGCATATTCGCACATTGAACGCGGCCCGTCTGGCGGCGGATGTCGAGGGCGTGAACACGGTGCTGCTGTGCCGCACGGATGCGCAATCGGCGCAGTTGTTGACGTCAGATGTGGATGAGCGGGATCGTCCGTTCATCGGCAACGATCGCACGGCGGAAGGATTTTTCCGCATTCGTCCGGGATGCGGCAACGATTACGCGATCGCGCGCGGTCTGGCTTTCGCGCCGTATTCGGATCTGCTGTGGTGGGAAACGTCGGAACCCGATTTGAAAGACGCCGAGCGGTTCGCCAATGAAATCCACAAGCAATTTCCGGGGAAAATGCTGGCGTATAATTGCTCGCCGAGTTTCAATTGGAAGAAGAAGCTGCCGGCCGACAAAATCGCCGCGTTCCAGCGCGAAATCGGCAAGATGGGATACCGTTTCCAGTTCGTCACGCTGGCGGGTTTCCACAGTCTGAACCTGTCGATGTTCAACCTCGCGCGCGGCTATCGCGAACGTGGGATGGCGGCGTATTCCGAGTTGCAGCAGGCGGAATTCGCGGCCGAGCCCGAAGGTTACACGGCGACGCGGCATCAGCGAGAGGTCGGCGTTGGGTATTTCGACGCGGTGGCGATGGCGATCTCGGGCGGGAAATCCTCGACGACGGCGTTGTCGGGTTCGACCGAGGCGGATCAGTTCCATGATGGACATGGGGCGGCGCCAGCGGCGCATGATCATGATCATGACGATGGGCTGGTGCATAATCATAACTGGACGCAGATGGCGAAGTAGTTTTTCGTGACGGAGATCCGGCCGGGGCGCAAGGGCGTTCCGGCCGGATTTTTGTTTTGGGGGGGGCAACCGCGTGCGTGAATGTCTTGCGGCCTTGGGCGGGTTCGGGGTAATTTCAGCTCATGGCGATTTTAACTCACGATGAAATTACCCGGCTCAGCGCACCCGAGCGTCTGGCGCTGATTGGCGAGCTGTGGGACAGCATCGCGGACGAGGATCTTCCGGTGACCTCCGCGCAGTCGCGCGAGTTGATGAGGCGGATGGCGACTTTTGACCAGGATCGGACTCAGGCGATCAGTTGGGACGAGCTGAAGGCGGATCTCGCCGCGCGAGCCCCTTGACGCCAGAGGTTTTTTTCATTCCAGCAGCTCGGGTCGAACTGACCGCCGCGCAAAACTGGTATGAAGCCGAGGCGCGGGGATTGGGAAGCCGATTCCGAGATGAGGTCGATCGCCAGGTCAGGCACATCGCTGATAATCCATCGCGGTTCCCTGAAGTCATAAAGGGTGTACGGCGCACGCGTTTGCGGCGCTTTCCATACAGCGTGTTTTATCGGGTGATGCCGGATGCGATTTATGTGATTGCGTGCTTTCATTCCAGTCGGGATCCGGTCGTTTGGAAAATCCGGATTTGAGCATCAGCCTGATCGCATGTAAAGGCGAGCATTTTTTATTTCGATTTACAATTAAAAAATTACATATCCAGTTAAACTCGAAGGAATATTTTTAGAATCCACCGCCCGTATTATTTTTCCTTCCCATTTCCACCGCTCTGAAATGGATTTTTAGATTCATTATCGAATTGATCGTTGGCATGGCGAACGGCACGCCCAGAAACCAACGCCGCTGACCCACCGAACCCGCCGTGCTATCAATGGCGGGAACGACGGGAGCCCCCCAATGTCCGCGACCAGCATCACCGAGCAAAACCTGATCCCGCACCGAAGCTGCGGATCCTGCAACGTCTGCTGCGTCGCGCTGACCATCAACGACCCCGTGCTGAAAAAAGTGCAGGGCTACCGCTGCCCGAACACCCTGCCCGACAAAGGCTGCGCGATTTATGAGGACCGGCCGGGGACATGCTCCAGCTTCTATTGCGGCTGGCGGATGTTGAAATGGGTGCGCGAGCCGTTGCGGCCCGACCTGTCCGGCGTGTTGGTGCGGATGCGCGTCAGCGTCTCCCCCGACCGGAAGACGCGGACGATGGGGGTGATTTTTACCCTGTTGAACCATGCGGCGTTGAAGGCCGAGGGGTTAGCGGAGAGTGTCGCCGCCGCGGTCGCGGCCGGCGTGCCGGTGTATATCGGGGTGCCTGGGCCGCCGGGCTATACCTCCAGCCAGGCGCAAATCAACGATGTTCTGGCCCATGCGGTGGCGACGAAAGACAAGGCGGCGGTGCTGGCGACGTTGCGGCAGGCTCTGGCCAAGGGAAAAAGCGGGCCCAGGGAACCGATCGATCTGGGGCGTCATGGGGAGGCGGAGGCGGAGACGATGGGGGAGTGAGCGGTATCCGATCGTGATGACGATCGCGAGGCCCTCGGGCCAAACCGGGCAGGTTCACCGGATATCGGCGCTCGTTCTTGACATCTTCGGTCCATGACATAATTATAAAAATAATTATTGATTGGAGGCTTTTATGGCCACCCTGAAGCTGACCACCATTGGTACCTCGACCGGGGTCATCATTCCGAAAGAGATGCTGGCGCGCATGAA
>JAYVXQ010000020.1:0-2764 GCA_043785025.1 Acetobacteraceae bacterium | reverse complement strand
ACCAGCATCGTGGCTGGTTCCATTCCTCGCTGCTGGAATCGGTCGGCACGCGTGGTGTCGCGCCGTTCAAGGCCGTGTTGACCCACGGCTTCGTCAATGACGAGCGCGGCCTCAAAATGTCCAAATCATTGGGCAATGTGACCGCGCCGGAAAAGGTCGCCGATCAGTATGGCGCGGATATTCTGCGGCTGTGGGTGATGATGTCCGATACCTCGGACGATCTGCGCATCGGGCCGGAAATCCTGAAACAGCAATCGGAGCTGTATCGCCGCCTGCGCAATACCTTGCGTTGGCTCCTGGGTTCGCTGGCCGGGTATGAGACGGCCGAAGCCGTGGCGCTTGACGGCATGCCGGAGTTGGAGCGGTCGATCTTGCACCGGTTGACGGAGCTTGACGCGAAAATCCGCGCCGCCGTGGACAGCCACGACTGGGCCGGCGTCTATCCGGAGCTGCATCATTTCTGCTCCACCGATCTGTCGGCGTTCTATTTCGACATCCGCAAGGACGCGATTTACTGCGACGCCGCTGACAGTCCGCGCCGCCGCGCGGCCCGCACGTTGCTGGACGCGCTCCACCGGTGTTTGTGCGTCTGGCTGGCGCCGGTGCTGTGTTTCACCGCCGAGGAAGCCTGGACCTCCCGTTTCGGCGAAACAGACAGCGTGCACCTGCAGCTGTTTCCGAAACTGCCGTCCACCTGGCGTGACGACGCTTTGGCCGCGAAGTGGGAGCGTGTGCGCGCCATTCGCCGCCGCGTCACCGTTCCGCTGGAGGAAGCCCGCCGCGGCAACGTCATCGGCGCGTCCCTGCAGGCCGCTGTCACGCTGAAACTGGCGCCGGACGAAATCAACCTGTTATCCGCCGCCGAATGGGCGGAACTGGCGATCGTGTCGCAAGCCCAGATCGTCGCGGGTCACGCCGAGGATATGGCCGAGGTAACCGTCGCCCCCGGCCAGAAATGCGATCGTTGCTGGCGCGTGCTGACCGAGGTCGGGACCCATGCCGCGCATCCCGCTCTGTGTCTGCGCTGCGTCAGCGTGGTCGACGCCGCATGACCCGCAACCGCGCAACCGTACTAGGTTTGATCGCGGCACTGATCACCTTGGCGGCGGATCAGGCCAGCAAATATTGGGTCTTGCATGTCATCAATCTGCCGGATGTGCGCCAGATCGTCGTCCTGCCGGTGTTGAATCTGACCATGGTCTGGAACCAGGGCGTCACCTTCGGAATGCTGCACGGCCTCGGCGAATGGGGACATTTGGCGCTGGCGGGCATCGCGCTGATGGTCGTCGGCATCCTGTGCATCTGGCTGCGCCGCGCCGAGAACACCCTCGCCGCCGTGTCGGTCGGCGCGATCATGGGCGGGGCGATCGGCAACGTAGTCGATCGGCTGCGCTTTGGCGCCGTCGTCGATTTTATTCACGCCCATATCGGCGAGTGGTCGTGGTACGTGTTTAACGTCGCCGATGCGGCGATCGTATGCGGCGTGGCGGCCCTGATCCTGGAAAGCCAGCTCTATAAACGCCCGAAAATTCCGCCCAGACCGTTGAAATATCGGGTTTGAGTTGGCGCGCGGAAAATTTTCGCCTAAACCGGGGGCGCGAACACGGTCTGCTTCGCAAACGGTGCGCCTGTAGCTCAATTGGTTAGAGCTGGCGGCTCATAACCGCTCGGTTGTAGGTTCGAGTCCTACCGGGCGCACCATTTTTCCGGCACGCGATCACCCGCCCGCCCCAATCCGCCCAATCACCGCCTTCGCGAACGCCTGCGTCGAGGCCTTCCCCCCCAAATCCCCGGTCCGAACCTGATCCTGGTTCAGTGTGGCGTCGATCGCGCGCCGCAGCCGATCGCCAAGCTCGTTCTGTCCCACGTGATCCAGCATCAGGCCCGACGCCAGCAGCAACGCGGTCGGGTTGGCGATCCCCTTGCCCGCGATATCGGGCGCCGAGCCGTGCACCGCCTCGAATATCGCGGCTTTCTCACCGATATTGGCACCGGGCGCGGCGCCCAGGCCGCCAACCAGGCCGGCGATCAGGTCGGACAGAATGTCGCCGAACAGATTGGTCGTCACGATCACGTCGAATTGCCAGGGGTTCAGCACCAATTGCATCGCGCAGGCGTCGACGATGCGGTCATCGCAGGCGATCCGGCCTTCATATTCCTTCGCGACATCCCGCGCCGCTTCCAGAAACAACCCGGTCAGCGCCTTCAACACGTTCGCCTTGTGCACGATGGTCACTTTTTTCCGGCCCAATTTTACCGCATGCTCGAACGCGAAGCGGGCGATGCGGCGTGACCCTTCGCGCGTGTTCACCCCCGACGAGATCGCCGCCGCCCTGGGATCGTCCCCCATCGGCATGTAATGCTCCCAGGCGACATACAACCCCTCCAGATTTTCGCGCACCAGCACCAGATCGATGTTCTCAAACCGCCCGCCGGGGACCACCGACTTCGCGGGACGCAGGTTGGCGAACAGATGAAACTCCTCCCGCATGCGGACATTGACCGAGCGGAACCCGCCGCCGATCGGCGTGGTCAACGGCCCTTTCAACGCCAGGCCGTTCTTGTGAATGCTGTTCAACGTCGCCGGCGGCAGTGGATCGCCACCCGCCGCGATCGCCGCGAGGCCGCCGTGCTGGCGGTCCCAATCGAACGGCGCGCCCAAAGCGTCCAGCACCGCGATCACCGCGTCGACGATCTCCGGCCCGATGCCGTCGCCGGGGATCAGGGTCGCGGGGATTTTATTCGTTCCGGAAACCGTATTCAT
>JAYVXQ010000019.1:0-9077 GCA_043785025.1 Acetobacteraceae bacterium | reverse complement strand
GGAAATCGGGCGTCCCAGCTCCAGCATGCGGTTCAAAACATAGACGGCTACACCAACTTCGGTAGTGCGACGCTCGTCCTTATGGAAGCGTAGCCCATCGCCGATTACTTGTTTATATCGGCCGATGGTGGCCTCCACCCGGCTACGTGTGGAGTAGCTCGACGCCTTCTGCCAGCCGATCCGGCCTTTATCGGCAATGCATTGTAGATGGCGGTCGCGCTGCGTGGGCGCGGTCTCAGCTGTCTCGCTCAGCACCGCGGTGGCGCGTGGCGGCACGATGACCAACGCTTCAGGATCGCGGTCAATCACGGAGCGGTAGAGGCTGTCCTGGTCATAGGCACCGTCGCCAATAAACGAGGCCACCGGCCCTTCCAACTGATCAAGCAACGGACCGACTTGGGATGCATCATCCACATCGTTTGTTGTCAGCGCGACGGCGACGATCTCGCCGGTGCCGGCGTCCATGCCGATGTGAAGCTTCCGCCAGGATCGGCGGGTCTTCGTGCCATGCTTCTCGACCAGCCATTCGCCCGCGCCGCACAGCTTCAACCCCGTGCTGTCCACCAGCAGATGCAAAGGCTCTGCGCCAATGCTGGCGCTGGATCTCGGCTGCGGCACCTTCAATGTCTCTGCCCGCCGGCTGAGGGTGGAGTGGTCGGGAACCGTTAGATTGAGACCGAGAAGGCTGATGATGGAGCCGATCAACCCTTCCGTCTGGCGCAGGGCAAGCCGAAACACCGCCCTCAGCGTCAGCGCTGTCACGATCGCCGGCGGCGAATACCACGGCTGTCCGCCACGGGTTGTTCGCGGCGGCGCCTGCCAGGCCGCGATCGCCTCGTCGGTGAACCAGACCGTCAAGCTCCCGCGCTGGCGCAAGCTCGCGTCATACGCCGCCCAGTTGGTCACCTTGCGCTTCTGCTTCGGGATATGGTGGCGACGCGCAGCGTTGGCCTTGAACGGCATGATGGGATCCAGATCAGAACAGGATTGCGTCCTATCCCAACCGAACCCACGCCACCATCTCCGATCCGTGCAACAACGCCGCGTATGGGGCGAGGCCTTTTGGCGGAGGTTCAGGGCAGAGCCCTGAATTCTTTCCTCCCCCCTAAACGTCCACCTCTTCCACCGACCGCGCATGATCCTGAATGAACTGAAACCGCAACTCCGGCCGCCGTCCCATCAGGCTCTCCACCAGCTCCGCCGTCGCCGCCCGTTCCTCAGGCGCCGCGACCACCTTCAACAAGGTGCGCTTCGACGGATCCATCGTCGTCTCCTTCAACTGCATCGGCGGCATCTCGCCCAAACCCTTGAAGCGGCTGACATCCACTTTTACGCCAGGCTTGAAAAGCTTCATCTTCCGCTCCCGGTCCGCGTCATCCATGGCGTAAACCGACTTCGCCCCCTGGGTCAGCCGATACAACGGAGGCTGCGCCAAATACACATGCCCCCGCTTCACCAGCTCCGGCAATTCCCGGTAAAAGAACGTCATCAGCAACGACGCGATATGCGCCCCATCGACATCCGCGTCGGTCATGATGATAACCCGGCCATAGCGCAGTTTGGCGATATCGAACCGATCTCCGACGCCACACCCCAATGCCTCGATCAAATCACGCAATTCCTGATTTTGCCGCAATTTGTCCGCCGAGGCCGACGCCACGTTCAAAATCTTCCCGCGCAACGGCAGCACCGCCTGGGTATCGCGATTGCGCGCCTGCTTCGCCGACCCGCCGGCGCTGTCGCCCTCGACCAGAAAAATCTCGGTCTCCGCCGCGTTCTCCCGCGTGCAATCCGTCAGCTTGCCCGGCAGCCGCAACCGCCGCGTCGCCGACTTACGCGGTGTATCCTTGGCTTCCTTGCGGCGGATGCGTTCCTCCGCCCGCTCGATCACGAACGCCAGCAGATTATCGGCCGAGGCCGGGTCGGCGGCCAGAAAATGCTCGAACCGGTCGCGCAACGCCGTCTCGGTCAGCCGCGCCGCCTCGGCGTTGGTGAGTTTTTCCTTCGTCTGGCCCTGGAACTGGGGTTCGCGAATGAACAGCGACAGTTTCGCCGCGATCGGATCCATCGCGTCATCCGCCGTGACCTGCGCCGCGCGCTTATTGCCCCGCTGTTCCCCCCACGCGCGCAGCCCCTTGATGATGGCGGCGCGAAATCCGGTCTCATGCGTCCCACCCAGTGGTGTCGGAACGGTATTGCAATAAGAATGCAAAAATCCGTCGACACTGTCCAGCCACGCGATCGCCCATTCCAACCGCCCGGTGGCCTCGCCCGGGAGATTCGCCTCGCCGGACCAGATGGCGGGCAGCACGCGCGTCGATCCCGCGATATCCGCTTCCAGACTGTCGCGCAGCCCGCCCGGAAAATGCAGCACCGCCTCAGCCGGGATCTCATCCTTCAACCCCGCCAGCAACGCGGGATCGCAACTCCAGCGGATTTCCACGCCGCGAAACAAATAGGCTTTCGACCGGCATAGCCGGTACAGCCGCGCGGGCTGAAATTTCGGATTGGCGAAAATTGTCGCATCCGGCTGAAACCGGATCGAGGTGCCGCGCCGGTTATGCACCGGACCCGCGTTGATCAACGTCGTCACCGGCGCGCCGCGGGCGAAGGTTTGTTTATACAACGTCCGGTCCCGCGCGACCTCGACCTCCATCACCTCCGACAGCGCGTTCACCACCGAACTGCCGACCCCGTGCAACCCGCCCGACGTCGCATAGGCCTTGCCGCCGAATTTCCCGCCGGAGTGCAAGGTCGTCAGAATCACCTCCAGCGCGCTCAAATTCTTGAATTTTGGATGCGGGTCGACGGGAATGCCGCGGCCATTGTCGCGCACGGTCAGGAAATTATCCGCTTCCAGCGCGAATTCGATGAAGCTGGCATGGCCCGCGACGGCTTCGTCCATGGCGTTGTCGAGGATTTCCGCCGCCAGATGATGCAAAGCGACCTCATCGGTGCCGCCGATATACATGCCGGGCCGGCGGCGGACGGGCTCCAACCCCTCCAGCACCTCGATATCCTTGGCCGAGTAATCGTCGGACCCCGCCGTATGACCGCGCACGGGCGTCGGCGCCGCGGTCTTATTGCGCGCCGCCGTCTCTTTGCGCGCCGCGCCATTGGCCCCGGCGTTAAACAAATCGTTCATGGTGTGTTCCCGTCGCGGAAGGGGCAACTTAGCGGCAACCCGCGAGTCCGGGCAACCATTCATGCAGCCGGTCCGTCAGCCCCGGCGGCCCGCCGCACTCGCTCGCGATGCAGATTATACAGCCCGGACACGGCCACGATCATGGCGCCGATGATCGTCGTCTCCGAGGGAACCTCCCCGAACACCACGAACCCGGCCAGCCCGCCCCATAACAGCATCGTGTATTCGTACGGCGCCAGAGCGGAGACCGGCGCCAGCCCATAAGCGCGGGTGAACAGCACATGCGCCAGGCCGCTCGACACGCCCAGAAACAGCAGCGCGCCCCACAACGCCGGGGTGCCGATGAACGTCACCGGCGACATCACCGCCAGCAACGCGAAGCCCGTCACGCCATGCGAGACCATCAGCCAGAACGCCTGACATTCTGGCGTTTCGGTGCGGGATAATTGCCGCGCCATGATCCGGGTCAGCGCCATCGCCGCGATGCCCGCCATCAGCAATCCGACCACCGGCGTCAGCGGCACGCCGCCAGGACGCAGCATCACCAGCACGCCCGCGAAGCCGGCCAGAGTCGACAGCATGCGCCGCCAGCGAATGCGCTCCCCCAACAGCGGGATCGCCAGCAAGGTCATGATCAATGGTGCTGTGAATCCCAACGCATAGGTGTCCGCCAGCCGCAAATACCGCCAGGAGATATACCAGCTCACCGTCGTGAACGACGACAACGCCGAGCGCGCCAAAACCATCTTCCACCGAATTGGCCGGAACGCCGCCAGTCCGCGGGCGCCCTGCGCCGCACCCGTCACCGCCGCCACCGCCGCCGCCCCGAACACCCCGCGCCACAGCAGCACCCACGCGACGCCCGAGCCCATGATCGCCCATTTCGCCGCCGTATCGCCGATGGTCAGGATCAGATAGGACACCGCGACCAGCAGGATCCCCCGCACGGTATCGGCGGCGTTATCGGTCAGAACTCTGGCGGTCGCGGACATGCGCGCCTGCTTGCCGATCATCCCCCCGCCTGGCAAGATCGCCTGGCAAGATCGCCCAGAAAGACAGGCGGACGCGATGCCGCCATGCAAACGCCCGAAGAGACACGCCCGAAGAGAAATCCCCGAAGAGAAATCATGGAAGCCGACGAATACACCCGTATGGACGCGGTCGAGGCGAGGATGTGGTGGTACCGCGCCCTCCACACCCGCCTGCTCGACGCGCTTGGCCCCAATCCCGGCGGCCTGATTCTTGACGCGGGCTGCGGCACCGGCGGATTTCTGGCCCGCCTCAACCCCGGCGCTGCCGCCATGGGCCTGGAATACCACGCAGCGGCGGCCTCGCTCGCGCGCCAAAAGTCCGGCCATCCGATCGCGCGCGGCAGCATCGACACGCTGCCCTTCGCCGACCGTTCATTCGCCACCGTCGTCACCGCCGACGTGTTGTGCCACGCCGCCGTCACGCCCATGCGCGCTCTGGCCGAAATCAAACGCGTCCTGATCCCCGGCGGCCGGGTCATTGTCAACATGCCGGCGTTTGCCAGCCTGATGTCGGCACACGACGTCCGCGTCCACAACGCGCGGCGCATGTCGGCACCCGAAACCGCCGCGATGCTCGCCGGCGCCGGCTTCCACGTCCTCGGCACGCGGTACTGGAACGGGCTGCTGCTGCCGCTGATGATCGCGCGGCGCAAACTCATCCCTCCGTCACCGGATCGCTCGGATGTCGCCGTTTTTCCGCCATGGCTCGATTGCATACTTCATGGCATCACGGCGCTTGAACGGCGCCTGCCCTTCCCGTTGCCCGCCGGAGGATCGGTGCTGGCGATCGCGGAACGGCCCATGGAGCAGACATGAACGACCAACCCACGCTCATATCGCCGATCGGAGCCCAGACGTTCCGTCCCGGCACCGGCCTGTCGATCGTCGTGCCCGTCTATCGCGGCGCCGCCACCGTCGGCCGCCTCGTGGACGCGCTATCCGCGCTGACACCCGAAGGCGGGATCGAAATCATCCTGGTCAATGACGGCAGCCCCGACACCTCTGGCGACGCCTGCCGCGCGGCCATGGTGACGGCCAATGTGCCCGTCACCTACGTCGAACACGCCCGCAATTTCGGCGAGCACAACGCCGTCATGACCGGCCTGCGCCACGCCCGCGGATCCTACGTGATCACCATGGACGACGATTTGCAAAACCCGCCCGAGGAGGTCGTACGCCTGTTCGACCACGCCCGCCTTGGCGCCTGGGATGTCGTCTACACACGCTACGCCATCAAGCATCACGCCGGCTGGCGCAATCTGGGCTCACGCTTCGCCAACAAGGTCGCCGACGTGCTGCTGGACAAGCCCAAGGGCCTGTATTTGTCCTCGTTCCGCTGCATGTCCGCCTTGGTGATCGCCGAGATCAGCCGCTACACCGGCCCCTATCCGTACGTCGACGGCCTCGTGATGCAGGTCACCCGCCGCATCGACAGCATCGAGGTCCGTCACCTCGCGCGCGCGGAGGGCCAGTCGAACTACACGCTGATCCGCCTCGTGCGCCTGTGGTTGAACCTCGCCACGAGTTTTTCGCTGATCCCCCTGCGCCTCGCGACGATCGCGGGCGCCGTGATGGCCGCTTTGGGAACGATCGGCGCCGTGCTGACGATCCTGGAGGCATTATACCGCCGCGACACCCCCACCGGTTGGGCCTCCACCATGGTCGTCCTGCTGCTCGTCGGCGGTGTGCAATCCATGATATTGGGCGTGCTTGGCGAATATGTCGGGCGCACCTTCCTCACCACGAACGGCAAACCGCAAGGCGCCGTCCGCGATGTCGAACACAATGAGCCCCCGCGCGATGTCGCGCATGACGCGCCCCCGCGCGATGTCGCGCGCAACGAACCTGTCACGCGCCCTTGAATTTGCCTTTCCGCTTCTCGACAAAGGCCCGCCGCGCTTCCTTCGCGTCCTCGGAATGTTGCAGAATCGGACTGGCGTTGGAGGTCAACACCATCGTCGTCTCCAACGTGCTGTCCATCGCCGCGCGCATGATCCGCTTGCTGATCCATTGCACCAGCGGCGGAATGCCCATGATCTTCGCGCACAACGCCCGCGTGGTGTCCTCGAGTTTATCCGAGGGCACCAAATGGTTCAGCATGCCCCATTGGAACGCCCGTTCGGCGTCCAGTTCGCCGGTGTAAACGAATTCCAGCGCCCGCCCGAGGCCAACCATCTTCGGCAGATAATATGACCCGCCATTCTCGATGATCTGACCAGCGTTATGGTATCCGATGAAACGGGTGCGCTCGCATCCGATCCTTATGTCGCAATGCAGCGCCATGTCCATGCCCGAGCCGACCGCCGCCCCATTGATCATCGCGATCGTCGGCTTGCGTATCAGCGAGATGTCGCGGTGCAAATCGGTGAACCCATGATAAAAATGCTGGCGCGTGCCCTCCAACCCCTCATTCGGACTGCGATTGCCCGGAAAATTCTCGCCAGTGATGTCAGCCGAGGCGCTGGACCCCAGATTGGCCCCGGAACAAAATCCGCGGCCCATGCCGGTCAGAATAATCACCCTGATATCCGGATCGTCATCGGCGGCACGCATGTATTCGCCGACTTTGGCGACCGTGCCATATTCCTCGGCGGTGCCAACCAGCGCGTTCATCCGCTCCGGCCGGTTGAATTTGATCCAGAGAATGCCGTTGTCCTCTTTCTCATAAAGCAGATAATCGACCAGCTTCGGGCCCATGCGCGTTTCCTCCTTCAAGACGTGCTGATGGTCGGGCCAACCCCGGTCCCGGTCAACCGCGGCGTATCGTTGCGTTTGACGTTTGGCCACTCGCGCTTCGCTGCCGTGGCACCCCTGGCTCAGCACCGCCGAGACGTGGCAGGGTCGTCGCGAACGAAATCGGGCGGGAGCGGACAAAATGGAACTCGGCTATCTCGGCGTCGGCAACATGGGCCAGCCCATGGCCGCGAAACTGCTGGACGGCGGCCACGGCCTCACGATTTTCGACCTGTCAGACGCGTCGATGGAACCGTTGCTGCGCCGTCAGGCCCGCCGCGCCGCTTCCCCCAAACAGCTCGCCGATCAGTGCGAAACCGTATTTGTTTCTCTGCCGACGCTCGCCGCCTTCCGCGCCGCCGTGCTTGGCCCCGAGGGTCTGAAACACGGCACCGCGATGAAAACCCTGGTGAACACCTGCACCGTCGGGGTGAAATTCCTGCGCGAGATCGAGGCCGCCTTACCCGGCATCACCATCGTCGATTGCCCGATCTCCGGCGGCCCATCGGGCGCGCGCGCCGGCACCTTATCGATCATGATCTCCGGCGATCCCGCCGCGGTCGATAAAATCCGCCCCGTGATCGCCCCCTGGGGGACCACGGTGACCGTCGCCGGCGACAAACCCGGCGCGGCACAGGTGTTGAAACTGACCAACAACATCCTCTTCGCCGTCTCCCTCGCCGCCACGTCCGAGGCCTTCGTGATGGGCGCCAAAGGCGGGCTGAACCCCGAGGTCATGTTGGCCGCGATCAGCGCCGGCAGCGGCCGCAATGGCGCCACCGCGACGGTATTCCCGACCGCGGTGCTGGATCGATCGTTTCATTACGGCGCCTCGCTCCGCGTGCTCGAGAAAGACGTCGATCTCGCCATCGAACTTGGTGAGGAACTCGGCGTCCCCATGTGGGTCTGCCAGGCCGCGCGCCTGATCTACAAGCACGCGATTTTCCTGGGCGCCGGCGACGACGATATCAGCACGTTACCCCAACATATCGAACGCGGTGCGAACTTCGAACTGCCAAAAACACGATAGAGGGACCGATCATGGACGCGGGCTATCTCGGAATTGGCGCCATGGGATTGCCCATGGCCGGAAAACTGCTCGACGCGGGTCACCGTTTAACCGTGCACGATATCAATGCGGCTTCGTTACGCCCGCTGCTGGACCGTCAGGCCCGAAGCGCCGCCTCACCCAAGGACCTCGCGGACCAGCAAGACATCGTGTTCGTTTCGCTGCCAACACTGGCCGCCTTCCGCGCCGTGGTGTTCGGCGACAACGGTCTCCTTCACGGCCAGACCATGAAAATCCTGGTCAACACCTGCACCGTCGGCGTCCCCTTCGTGAAGGAAATCACCGCGGCGATGGCCGCGCGCGGCGTCACCGTGGTGGATTGCCCGATCTCCGGCGGCCCGCCCGGTGCGCGCGCCGGCACGCTGTCGGTCATGGTCTCCGGCGATCCCGCCGCGATCGAGCGGGTGCGACCGATGATCTCCCTCTGGGGCCCCACGCTGAACATCGCCGGTGACACGCCGGGGGCCGCGCAGGTGTTGAAACTCACCAACAACATCCTCTCCGCCGTCGCCTTGGCCGCGACCGCCGAGGCCTTCGTCATGGGTGCGAAAGGCGGTCTCGACCCCGAGATCATGGTCGCCGCGATCAACGCCGGCAGCGGGCGCAACAGCGCGACCGAGAGCAAATTCCCCATGTCCGTGCTGACCCGCGGTTTCGATTTCGGCGCCGAAATGCACATTATCATGAAGGACATCGACCTCGCGATCGCTCAGGGCGAGGATCTCGGCGTGCCGATGTGGGTGTGTCAGGCCGCGCGCCTGGTGTTCAAACACGCGATGTTCAAAGGCGCCGCGAAAGACGATCTGACGAGCATCGTGAAACATATCGAGGCGGGTGCGGGGTTTGAGATGCCGAAGACGCGTTGAGGGTTTCAGGCTCGTCTGGCGATGTCCGAGACGATACGCCGGTCGAAACGCACAACGAAACAATACCGGTAACCGCCACGGCGGCGGTTACCCCTCTTGCCGATCATAATGTTTAAACATCATAATTAAATAAGATTATACCCGGATCTCTCCGAAATCCGGGTATCCTTTTGGTTTTGCGCCCGCCGCCACACCAACCCTGGGCGCGTATACCCGGATTTCTCCGAAACCCA
>JAYVXQ010000018.1:0-2771 GCA_043785025.1 Acetobacteraceae bacterium | reverse complement strand
CGTCCTTGCCGACATCCCCGCCATGCAAAGTCACCACCAGCCGCGCGTCCATCGCGCGTGCCAATGGCAGAGCCAACGCCCCGCCACGGGCGAATTGCGCGTGCACCACCGGCGCGAACCCGGACCAATCCCGAACCGGCGCGATCCCGAAATGCCGCGACAGCAACCCCTCGATCGCGCCAAGTTCCATCCGCTCCCCGCCCATCCCGTCCGCGCCCATCCCGTTCGCGTCCGCCAGCACATGCCGGCCGATCCAAACCGGGCGAAACCGCGTGAACCCCAGATATTGCCGACGGGAAAACGCCAACTCCGACCGCACCCCGATCCGGTCGCGGTAAACCAGCAATGGTTGACGGGAGTCGGGGAGGAGGAGTGCCATCGCGCGCCGCTATAGCAGACGGCGCGGCCGTTCCGCTAACGGGTATTACTTCCTGTAAAAACCGCGAACACGTTCGGCTGGCTTTCCAACCATCAACGCCCAGAGCGCCCCCCTTTCGGAGATCCGCCCTGGGCGTTTCATGGTTCCCGGCCTGTGGGCTTAAAAAATTGCCTACTCGAAATTTCAGGCGGCCCGGAGTGTGAACCTTAATAACGGCTATTAATCACATAACTAACATCATGTCAAGGATAAAAGTCACTGTCTGGCCTGGGGTGGCGTCTTCCGCCGCTCGTGTTAGCGTTCCCCGGTCAAGGCAGAGGATCAGCCGCCATGAACATCGTCACCCATCCCGACAGTCTCACCGGCGCCTCCGACCGCGAATGGGCGGTGCGCTGCGATCTCGCGGCGCTGTACCGTCTGGTCGCGCATCACCGCTGGACCGACTTCATCTACACGCACATCAGCGCCCGCCTGCCGGGCCCCGAGCATCATTTCCTGATCAACCAGTACGGCGTGAACTTCCAGGACATGCGCGCCTCCGACCTCGTGCGCATCGATCTGGACGGGAACATCGTCGAGCGCGACGGAAAATCCGGCCGGGTCGTCAACGCCGCCGGCTTCACCATTCATTCCGCCATCCACATGGCGCGGCCCGATCTGATGTGTGTGGCGCACACTCATAGTTCGGCGGGGATCGCGGTGTCAGCGATGAAAGACGGATTGCTGCCGATCTCGCAGCATGCGATGAAATTTTATAACCGGTTGGGCTATCACGATTACGAGGGCATCGCGCTGGATCTAGATGAGCGCACGCGCCTTGTTAACGATCTCGGCGATCATAAAGCGATGATTTTGCGTAACCATGGTCTGCTGGCCGGCGGTAGTTCGATCCCCGAGGCGTTTCATCAATTGTATATGCTGGAGCGCGCGTGTTCGGCGCAGGTGGCGGCGTTATCGTGCGGGCGGGAATTGACGATTCCGCGCGCGGAGGTGTGCCAGCATGCGTCCGATCAGTTTAAATCGTTCGAGGCGGATGCGGGGCATTATGCGATGCTGTGGGATGCGGCGTTGCGGCTGATCGATGGTGAGGATACGGATTATCGGAGTTGACTGAGGGGAGAAAGATTGGGGCTTTGCCCCGAACCCCACCAGAAGGCGCTGCCTTCTGGACATCCGCCAAGGGGTATGGCCCCTTGGAACCATTGGATTGCTCCTGGAATGAATGAGGGCCATCCACGACGTATCAACGTCCGTGTAGGCCCGCATTCATTCCAGGAGCAAAGTAACAGATCCCAAAGGGCCTCGCCCTTTGGTGGAGGTCCAGGAGGCAAGGCCTCCTGGCGGATCTGGGCTGGAAGCCCAGATCTCCTCACATATGAATAACCTTCCCATAAGCATCCAGCACCGCCTCGTGCATCGTTTCGCTAATGGTCGGATGCGGAAACACCGTATTCATCAACTCCACCTCCGTCGTTTCCAGCGTCCGCGCGATGACATAACCCTGGATCATCTCAGTGACCTCGGCGCCAATCATGTGCGCCCCCAACAAGGCCCCGGTCTTGGCGTCGAACACGGTTTTCACCAGCCCCTCGGTCTCCCCCATCGCGATCGCCTTGCCATTGCCGATGAACGGGAATTTGCCGACTTTCACGGTATATCCCGCCTCTTTCGCCCGCGCCTCGGTCAACCCCACCGACGCGATCTGCGGCCGGCAATACGTGCAACCCGGAATGTTCAACGGGTCCATCGGATGCACATCGTTCTGCCCGGCGATATGCTCGACGCACAGCACGCCCTCATGACTGGCCTTGTGCGCGAGCCAGGGCGCACCCGCCAGGTCGCCGATCGCGTAAACCCCGGCCTCCCCGGTGCGGCAATAAGCGTCGATCACAACATGGGTCCGATCGACCTTCACCCCGGTGCCTTCCAGCCCCAACCCTTCCACGTTCCCAACGATCCCGACGGCTGAGATCACCCGATCCACCGTGATCTCCTGCGATTTGCCGCCGGTCTCGACGGTCACCGTCACGCTGCCGGCGGCTTTCTTCACCCCCTTCACGGCGGCGCCGGTCAGGATCGTCATGCCTTGCTTAACGAATGATTTATGCGCGAACGCCGAAATTTCTTCGTCCTCCACCGGCAAGATCCGCGGCAGCACCTCGACCACCGTCACCTTCACACCCAGGTTCAGATAGAAACTGGCGAATTCGATTCCGATCGCGCCGGAGCCCACGACCAGCAGCGATTTCGGCATCGCGGCGGGCACCATCGCTTCCTTATAGGACCAGATCAAGTTGCCGTCCGCCTCGATCCCCGGCAGTTGGCGCGCGCGCGCACCGGTCGCGAGAATGATATGCGGCGACGTCAGCGTCGCGACCGGCTTGCCGTCTTT
>JAYVXQ010000017.1:0-9098 GCA_043785025.1 Acetobacteraceae bacterium | reverse complement strand
GGCCCACCAGGAGGCTCTGCCTCCTGGACCTCCGCCAGGGACAGGGTCCCTGGACCGCCATCTTTTTGGGTCAGCGGATAAGGCGGCCGTTCACGACGTCGCGACGTCTGTGTCGGGCCCCCTTATCCCCTGACCCAAACGAACCGGGTTCCAAGGGCTATCGTAGTTGGCGGGAAGTTCGGGACGGCGGCCCCCTCCTGGTGGGTCTGGGCTTAGCCCGGCACCCGTTGCATACGCTGTGGCCACGGGCTAATTTGCCCAAATGATGGGCAATTCCAGTTCAGAAAAGACGCTCCCTGCCTTCGGACCAATCGACCTGGGGGGCGGTGTGCGAATCGACCACCCGGTTATCCTCGCCCCCATGTCCGGTGTTACCGATCTGCCGTTTCGCCGCACCGCCAAATCCCTCGGCGCGGGCATGGTCGTCTCCGAAATGATCGCCTCCTGGGCGATGATCCGGGAAAACCAAAAAACCCTGTCCATGGCTCGGGTTGATGGCGCGGGAGGGGTCTCCGCCGTGCAACTCGCGGGCTGCGATCCCACGGCGATGGCGGAGGCCGCGGTGATCGCCGCCGGACAGGGTGCCGACCTGATCGACATCAATTTCGGCTGCCCGGTGAAGAAAGTCGCGGTGGGACAAATGGCGGGCTCGGCGCTGATGCGCGACGAGGTCACCGCGGCCGCGATTCTCAGCGCCACGGTCAAAGCGGTGCGCGTGCCGGTCACGCTGAAAATGCGCATGGGCTGGGATCATCAAAGCCTGAACGCGCCGCGGCTGGCGCGCATCGCCGAGGAGTCGGGCATCCGCATGATCACCGTGCATGGCCGCACCCGCCAGCAATTTTACACCGGCACGGCGGATTGGGAATTTGTCGCCAGTGTGAAACGAAATACCAATCTGCCGGTCATTGTCAACGGCGATATCCTGACCGAGGACGACGCCGTCACCGCGTTGCGCCAATCCGGCGCCGATGGCGTGATGATCGGCCGCGGCTGTTACGGCCGGCCCTGGTTTCCCGCCCAGGTGGTGCATTATCTGACCACGGGCCTGCGCCTGCCGGAGCCGGAACTGGCGCGGCAGAAAGCCGTGATCCTGACGCATTATCATGCGATTTTGGATCAGTTCGGACGCGGACCGGGCGTGCGCCTCGCGCGCAAGCATTTGTCCTGGTATTCGCGCGGACTGCCCGGCTCGGCGGAATTCCGCGATCGCATGAACCGCATGCCGGAGGTGGAGCCGGTGCTCGCCGCGCTGGATGCGTTTTTCGATCCATTGATTGAACGCGGCGTGACGCGGACCGCGGCCGAACCGATGTTGGAGATGGCATGAGTTCCGTTCTGGCCCGTGCCGTCAATCTGCTACCGGGACGGGGTGCGCGACCAGTGGACGCGGCGGCCGTGTTGAGCGCGCTGGCGGTGCCGGTGATCGTGTTGGATCAGGATAACCGGTTCCGCCAGGTCAATCACGCGGCGGAACAATTTCTGGGGATTTCGGCGTCGGGCCTGTCGCAACTGCGGCTGAACGATCTGGTGCCCTCTGATAATCCTTTGTTCCTGCTGATCACGCAGGTGCGCACGACCGAGGCCGCTGTCTCCAACCACGATCTGACTCTGGAAAGCCCGCGGCTGTCCAGGCGCGGCATCACGGTACTGGGCTCGCCTCTGCCGGAGGAGCCAGGGGCGGTCGTGCTGGTGCTTCAGGATGCCTCGGCGGCGCGGGCGTTGGACCGGCAACTCGCGTTCCGGGGGGCGGCGCGCAGTGTCACGGGCATGGCGGCGATCCTGGCGCATGAGGTGAAGAACCCGCTGTCGGGGATCCGGGGCGCGGCGCAATTGCTGGAAGCCAGCGTCGAGGAGCCGGACCGCGAGCTGACGGTGCTGATCCGCGATGAGGCCGACCGCATTCGGGCCTTGGTCGACCGGATGGAGGCGTTTTCGGAGAAACCGATCAGCCGGACGGCGGTGAACATTCACCGGGTGCTGGAACATGTCCGCCGGCTCGCGCAATCCGGTTTCGCGGAGAACATGCGGTTTCAGGAGAATTATGATCCGTCCTTGCCGCCGGTCTGGGGCAATCGCGATCAACTGGTGCAGGTGCTGTTGAATTTGGTGAAGAACGCGGCTGAGGCGATCAGCGGCTCGGGCGTCACGCACCCCGAGATCGTGCTCAGTACCGGGTTTCATCACGGCATGCGGATCGCGGTGCCCGGCACGTCGGAGCGGGTGGACCTGCCGCTGTATATCTCCGTGCGCGACAATGGGCCGGGCATCCCCGAGGATATCAAGCCGCATCTGTTCGAACCATTCGTGACCTCAAAAACCTCGGGTTCGGGATTGGGATTATCGCTGGTCGCCAAGATCGTCGGCGATCATGGCGGGCTGATCGAGGTCTACAGCCGGCCGGGCCGCACTGAATTCAGGCTGCATCTGCCGGTCGTGACCGAAAAGGATATGGATTAATGACCCCGCCCACCGTCCTGATCGCGGATGACGACCGCTCCATTCGCACGGTGCTGACGCAGGCGTTGGGCCGCTCCGGCTATCAGGTGCGCAGCACCGGCACGGCGGCGACGTTGTGGCGCTGGGTTGAGGATGGAGAGGGCGATCTGGTGATCACCGATGTGGTGATGCCGGACGAAAACGGGCTCGATCTGATCCCGCGCATTAAGCGTATCCGGCCGGATCTGCGGGTGATCGTCATGAGCGCGCAATCCACGCTGATGACGGCGGTGAAGGCGGCGCAGCGCGGCGCGTTCGAGTATCTGCCGAAGCCTTTCGACCTCGGCGAGTTGATCGCGGTCGTGGGCCGCGCGTTGTCGGTGCCGGCCGAGCACGCGATCATCGTGCCCAAGGCGAAGGATTCCGAGGAACGATTGCCCCTGATTGGGCGTAGCGCCTCGATGCAGGAGATTTACCGCACCATCGCCCGTCTCACGACCGCGGATCTGACGGTGATGATCAACGGCGAGTCGGGCACCGGCAAGGAATTGGTGGCGCGCGCGCTGCACGATTACGGCAAGCGCCGCTCGGGCGCGTTCGTCGCGGTGAACATGGCGGCGATCCCGCGGGAATTGATCGAGAGCGAATTGTTCGGTCATGAGCGGGGCGCCTTCACCGGGGCGACCAACCGCACCCAGGGGCGGTTCGAGCAGGCCAGCGGCGGGACGTTGTTCCTGGACGAGATCGGCGACATGCCGCCCGAGGCGCAGACCCGGCTGTTGCGGGTGTTGCAGGAGGGGGAATTCACCTCGGTCGGCGGGCGCCAGCCGATCAAGGCCAATGTGCGGATCATCGCCGCCACGCATCGCGATTTGCGCAACGCGATCCGGTTGGGCCAGTTCCGCGAGGATTTGTTCTACCGTTTGAACGTTGTGCCGATCCGTCTGCCGCCGTTGCGTGAGCGGGCCGAGGATATTCCCTTGCTGGCGCGCCATTTTCTGGAGCGCGCGCGGGAAGACGGGCTGCCCGCGAAATTGCTGGATCAGACCGCCGTCGACCGCATGAAACAGCATCCCTGGCCGGGCAATGTGCGGGAGTTGGAGAACCTGATGCGGCGGCTCGCGGCGTTGTGCCCCGACGAAACCGTGACCGCCGACATCATCGCCGCTGAGTTGGAGGAAGCCATGCCGATGGCGCCCCCGGCCGCCGATGCGCAGGCGCGGAACGGCGGTGAGCCCGACAGCATGTCGCGGGCGGTCGAGCGCCACATTAAAGACTTCCTCGCGGCGCATGATGACGGCATGGCGATCACCGGCGTGTACGACAAGATCATAGCGGAAGTGGAACGTCCTTTGATCCGCATGACGCTGGCCGCGACGCGCGGCAATCAGATCAAGGCGGCGGCGATGTTGGGCCTGAACCGGAATACCTTGCGCAAGAAGATCCGCGACCTCGCGATCCCCGTCATCCGGGGGGTGATGTGATCGCGCGTCAGGCCGGCTGACGGGATGGATTTGGTCACGCCCAGGAGGGGGATGGACCCCAGGGGGATGGACCCCAGGGGGGTGGACCCCAGGAGGATGGACCCCGTGGCGGACGGCGTCAGCGGTGAGGCGGGCGCCCGTTTGACGCTGCCGTGGTTTCGGGCTTTGGGCCAGGGGCTGGCGAAGGGCATGGTCAGTAAGACGCTGACCTTTGTGCTGGCGGCGATCGCTCTGGGCGTCGGCCTGTCGACGTTTCTGATCCTGGTGCGCGGGACTCCGTTGGGATTGCAGCCGGGATCGGGGCTGGAGCCGCGGGTGGCGACGGCGGGCCCCAGACCTGGGGTGGTGGCGGCGCTGATGTTCGCCAATGCCTCGGCGTTGCTGCTTCTGGGCGCGGTGCTGGCGGGACGATTGACGCGGGTTTGGGCGGACCGGCGGCGCGGCTCGGCGGGCTCACGGCTGCATGTGCGGCTGGTGATGCTGTTCAGCGGGGTGGCGGTGGCCCCGACCATTCTGGTCGCGTGTTTCGCGGTGGCCTTCTTCAATTACGGCATTCACGCCTGGTTTAACGATCCCGTGCGCACGGTGCTGGCGGAATCGTTGCAGGTCGCGCAGGGCTATCTGGAGGAGCATCGCAACACCATCCGCTCCGACGCCGCCGAGATGGCCAATGATCTGACCCGCGCCGGCCAGTATCTGTCGGCCGACCCGTCGGTATTCGTCAACGTGCTGAACAGTCAGACCACGTTGCGCGGCCTGACTGAGGCGGTGATTTATGAGCCCGATACCGGCCAGATCCTGGCCGCGGCGGGGATGTTCGTGGGGTTCGGGCTGGAACTGCCGCCGTTGCAGGTGTCGCGCCAGGCGTTGGCGAACGATGTCGTGGTGTTGGAGGGTGGCGACGGGACGCGGGTGCGCGCGGTGGCGCGGTTGAACGCGGCGTTGCCGATGCTGCTGATGATCGGGCGGCCGGTCGATCCGCGCATCCTCGGCTATATGACCCGCACCGAGCAGGCGGTGGCGGAATATCAGCGTTTGGATGAAAGCCGGTCCTGGCTGCAAATCACATTCGCCTGGATTTTCGCCGTGGTGTCGCTGCTGGTGCTGCTGGCGGCGGCGCTGATCGGGCTGGTGATCGCCAATCAGATCGCGCGGCCCATCGGCACGCTGATCAACGCCGCCGAACGGGTGCGCGGTGGCGATCTGGCGGTGCGGGTGACCGAGGGGCGGACGCGCGACGAACTCGCGGGGTTGTCGCGCGCGTTTAATCGCATGACCGGCCAGTTGGCGGCGCAGCGGGCGGAGTTGATGGAGGCTTATGGCCAGATCGACAATCGCCGCCGGTTTACCGAGACGGTGCTGGAAGGCGTGTCGGCGGGTGTTATCGGGCTGGACGCCAAGGGACGGATCGAGTTGCCCAATCGCACGGCGGCGGAGTTGCTGTCGGTCGATCTGATGGCGGCGATCGGGCGCGATCTGGATGCGGTGGTGCCGCAATTCGCCCGTCTGGTGAGTGCCGCGCGGGCGGCCCCCGAGCGGTCGTTGACCGAGGAGGTGACGATCGGTCCGGCGGGCAAGCCGCGGACGTTGCTGGCGCGCATCGGATCGGAAATGATCTCGGGCCGGGTCACCGGGTTTGTCGTGACATTTGATGACATCACGGAACTGCAACTGGCGCAGCGCACGGCGGCGTGGTCGGATGTGGCGCGGCGCATCGCGCATGAGATTAAAAATCCGCTGACGCCGATCCAACTGGCGGCGGAACGATTGAAGCGGCGTTTCACCCGCGAAATTACTTCCGATCCGGAAACCTTCAGCATGTGCGCCGATACGATCATTCGCCATGTCGGCGATATCGGGCGCATGGTCGATGAATTCTCGGCCTTCGCGCGGATGCCGAGGCCGGTGATCCGGCCGGAGGATCTGGGATTGATCGCGCGTGAGACGCTGGTGCTGCAGAAGACGGCTCTGCCGGGGATTACCTGGATCAGCGACATTCCCGCGCGCGGGCCGGTGGTGGCGTGCGATAAGCGGATGATGCGCCAGGCGCTGACGAATTTGTTACGCAACGCGGCCGACGCGGTGGCGATGCGGGAGGGGGCGGGGACGATCACCGTGGCCGTGACCGACTCGGATCGTCTGGTATCGGTGGTGGTGACGGATGATGGGGTTGGCCTGCCGCGAGAAGATCGCGCGCGGCTGACCGAGCCTTATGTGACACATAAGCCGAAGGGAACCGGGTTGGGACTCGCGATCGTGAAGAAGATCATGGAGGATCACGGCGGTCAGGTGACGCTGGACGATCGTCCTGAGGGGTTTGGGACCGTGGCGGCGCTGGTGATGCCGGCTGGTGCCGTCGATCCCGTATTGGCGGTTCAAACGGGTGCATCGCATGGCGCATGACATTCTGATTATCGACGACGAGCCGGATATCAGGATGCTCGTCGACGGCATTCTGGCCGATGAGGGTTATCAGACCCGGGGAGCCGGCGATTCCGATTCCGCCATCGCCGCGTTCAACGCGCGCCGCCCGTCTTTGGTGGTGCTGGATGTCTGGCTTCAGGGCTCTAAATTAGACGGCATCGGCTTGCTGGAATTGTTTCACGCGGAGGAGCCGCATGTCCCCGTGGTGATGATTTCGGGGCACGGCACGATCGAGATGGCGGTCGGCGCGATCCAGCATGGCGCGTATGAGTTTCTGGAAAAGCCGTTTCAGTCGGACCGGCTGTTGCTGGTGGTGCGGCGCGCGTTGGAGGCGGCGGCGCTGGCGCGGGAGAACACCGAATTGCGGCTGCGCGCGGGCCCGGATACCGGGCTGATCGGCGAGTCCACGGCCATGACGCAGTTGCGCGGCCAGGTCGACCGGGTGGCGCCGACCGGGTCGCGGGTGCTGATCACGGGGCCGGCGGGCTCGGGCAAGGAGGTCGTGGCGCGGATGATCCACGCGCGGTCCCGCCGCGCGGATGGACCTTTGGTGGTGTTGAACTGCGCCACGATGGCGCCGGCGCGGTTCGAGGAGGAGTTGTTCGGCGTCGAGGCCGGGGCGGACGCGGTGACGCAGCAGCGGCGCGCGGGTTTGCTGGAGCGGGCGCATGGCGGGACCTTGCTGCTGGACGAGGTCGCGGACATGCCGTTGGAAACTCAGGGTAAGATCGTGCGCGCGTTGCAGGATCAGAGTTTCGAGCGTGTCGGCGGGTCGAGCCGGGTGCGGGTCGACGTCCGCGTCATTTCGGCGACGAACCGGGATTTGCCGGCCGAGATCGCCAATGGGCGGTTCCGGGAAGACCTGTATTACCGGCTGGCGGTGGTGCCGGTGAAGGTGCCGTCGTTGAAGGAGCGGCGCGATGACGTGCCCGATCTGGCGCGGCATTTCATTACGCGTTCGGCGGAGGCGTCGGGGATGCCGGTGCGCGAATTGTCGGCGGATGCTCTGGCGGCGCTGCAGGCTTATGACTGGCCGGGGAATGTGCGGCAGTTGCGCAATTTGATGGACTGGCTGTTGATCATGGCGCCCGGCGGGGCGGCGGAGATGATCCGGGCGGATATGCTGCCGCCGGAGATCGGGGCGCGGGCGCCGCAGGTGCTGACGATCGATCCGGGTGCCGACATCATGTCGCTGCCGTTGCGCGAGGCGCGGGATTTGTTCGAAACGCAGTATTTACAATCGCAGTTGATGCGGTTTGGCGGCAATATTTCGCGGACGGCGCAGTTCGTGGGGATGGAGCGGAGTGCTTTGCACCGGAAGTTGAAGCAGCTTGGGGTGAATTCGGATGAGCGTGTGGCGGGGTAGGGTGCCTCTCGAGATAGTCCCGCCGGGTGTTTTCGGTGCGCCGTCGCGATTCGAAACGGCTCTGGCGTCGCGCGGAAAATCTTGCCAGACTTGGTTCGGGGATCGTGCCGCGGACCGTGATCCCCGCCGCGACAAGCCAAAAAGCGCCGCGACAGGGAGAAAATAATGGGAATCAGGACATGGCTCAAAGCGGGGGGTGCGGCGTGCGTGATGCTGGCCGCGGCGGGGTCGGCTTCGATGGCCGCCGACACGATTCGCATTGGTTATTCCGAGGCGCTGTCCGGCACCTTCGCCCAGGTGGGCGACCAGGGGATTAAATCGATTCAATTCGCTATCGATCAGGTCAACGCCGCCGGCGGCGTGCTGGGGAAGAAGCTGGAACTGGTCGCGTATGATAACAAGGCGCAACCCGCCGAGGCGTTGATCATGTTGCAGAAGATGATCGACGATAATATTTCGATCGTGATGAATTGCGGGCCGTCGAACATCGGTGCGGCGTTGATCCCGGCGGTCGACAAGTCCAACGCGCGCGATCCGAATCATCGTGTCGTCTATGTCAATTGCGGCGCGCTGGCGCCTGAGCTGACCAATGACATGTGCAGTTTCTGGCATTTCCGCAGCGCCGCGCACGCGGGGATGCAGGCCGAGATCATGGTGCGGGCGCTGCCGAAGACCATCACCAAAGTTTACATGATCAACCAGGACTATTTGTTCGGACAATCGGCACAGCGCGATCTGAAGGTTTTTTTGAGCAAGCTTCGCCCCGACATTCAGATCGTCGGCGAGGACATGGTTCCGCTTGGCAAAGTGAAGGACTTTTCGTCGTATATCGCGAAAATCAAGGCATCCGGCGCGGACGCGCTGTTGACCGGCAACTGGGGACCGGATCTGACCTTGCTGATCAAGGCCGGCATGGACAGCGGTTTGCCGATCGAATATCGTACGATGTTGGGCCATCTGGCGGGCACGCCGACGGCGATCGGCACGGGCGGCAATGGGCGCGTGTTTTCGGTGTTGTCGTTCCACGAGAATGTCGGCGCCGAGCGGAACGACGCGAAGATCAACGCGATGGTCGAGCAGTTCCGTTCGAAGTTCGATTTCGACTTCATCTTCGGCGATCGTTACGCGGCGGTGATGTTGATTCGTGACGCGATCGCCAAAGCTGGGTCGACCGACGCGTTGAAAGTGGCGCTGGCAATGGAGAATTTGACCATCACCGATGCCGCCGGTCAGTCCGCCACGATGCGCGCCGACGATCATCAGATGTTGATGACGTATTACGGCGCCGTGTTCAGCGATGGCGTTAAATACGATTCGGAAAAGACCGGGTTGGGTTGGAAGACCACGGCGGTGGTGAAGGCGGCCGATCTGGGGCAGCCGACGAC
>JAYVXQ010000016.1:0-2797 GCA_043785025.1 Acetobacteraceae bacterium | reverse complement strand
CGCGACGAAATCCGGCCCTACCCATAAACCTCAGGGTTGATCGTATTCTCCTTATTCGGCGCCCCATCCAGCACGGACAGAATATTCCTCGCCGTCGCCACCGCCATCGCCTGGATCGCCTCCACCGTCACGCCCGCCATGTGCGGCGAGGAAATAACGTTGCCAAGCTTCAACAAGGGATTGTCGACCGGCGTCGGTTCCTCATCGAACACATCCAGACCGGCCCCGGCGATATGCCCGGAAACGAGCGCGGCATGCAGGTCCTTCTCATTGATGATCCCGCCGCGCGCGGTGTTCACGATGATCGCGCCTTGTTTCATCTTGCCGAAGCGGGACGCGTTGAACATGTTGATGGTCTCGGGGTTTTTCGGGCAATGGATCGATACGAAGTCGATCGACGGCAGCACGGCGTCCAGGTCCGGAACCGGGGTGCAGCCCGCCGCCTTGATTGCCGCCGCATCGGCATAGGGATCGAAAATCATCACATTCATGTCGAAGCCGTTGCAGCGTTTCGCCTGACGGCTACCGATCCGGCCGAAGCCGACGATCAGAACGTTCTTGCCCGACAATTCCATCGGCGGCGCGTGATGACGATCGGTCCACCGTCCGCCGCGCACCAGGCCATCCTGCTCGCCATGTTTCTTCGCCAGCGCGATCATCAAATGAAACGCCTGTTCGGCGACCGAGGTTGAATTCGCCGTTCCCGCCGTCAGAAGTGGGACTTTACGCGCGGTCAGCACGGGGACATCGACCGCGTCGTAACCCACGCCGATCCGTGTGACGACGCGCATCGCGGGCGAGGCGTCCATTTCCGCCTGCTTATAGGGCGTGCCCGACAGCGCGATGCCGGCGACATCTTTCAACATCGGCAGGAAATCGGCGGTCTTCACGCCCGCGGGGTAAATAACCATTTCGATATCGTCACGCGCGCGAATAATATCGATGCCTTGCTGCCCCATCGTGTGCGGCAGCATGACCTTGTGTTTGTTGGTCGCCATGGACGGATCCCCTCACAGTCTGCGTTGTAAAGCAGCGACATAGCCGCGGTTGTGAGTCGGCGCCAGATGCACCTCGTTCATCACCACATGTTTCGGCAGATTGACGATATAGCGGATCAAATCGCCGCAATCGGCCGGCTGCACCATTTTCGCGCGCACCTCGGGCCCCACGGGATTGGGCCGTTGATCCAGGATGGGGGTCGCGACCTCGCCCGGCAGGAACACGGTGGAGCGGATGCCGTTCACGCATTCTTCCATGTTCAATCCGTGACTCATGGCGACGATGCCATGCTTGGCGGCGACATAAATCGGTCCGGCAACCCCGCCGATGAAACGCCCAGCCATGGAGGCCGTGTGGATGATGACACCGTCCTGTTGGGCGCGCATGAACGGCAGAGCGACGGTGACGCAATACAATGCCGCGGTCAGGTTGCCGTGCACCATCGTGTCGATGCTCTCGGGCGTCAATTTATCCCAGTGGCGATCGACGATGTTCACACCCGCGTTATTCACCAGAATATCGAGACGATTGAACGTCGCTTTAATATAATCGCCGACGCGGCGCACCTGCGTTTTGTCGGTCAGATCGGCCGGTTGCACATGGGCTGCCCCGGTATTGCCGATCTGGCGCGCGGTGCTCTCCAGTTTCTCCCGGGTGCGGCCGGTCAGGATGACGGTCGCGCCATCCTTGGCCAGCGCGATCGCCGCCGCCTCGCCAATGCCGCTGCCCGCGCCGGTAACCCAGGCGATTTTTCCGGTCAGATGTGCCACCGGTGTTTCCTCCTTGTTCGAATGCCCCATTCAACGGGAGAGCGCCGTACGGGGCAAGGGCCGGTTGCAAGCCTGGTTGGGGACGTGTTTGATCCGGCTGATGAGCGTGGAGATTGCAGCATTGCCGGATGACGCGCTCGCGGTACAGACCCGTCGCGCGCGTGACGACCTGGCGCGCATCGCCCATCCGCGGCAGCCCTGGCTGGAACCGCGCATCGGACCGGACGGAACGCCCACGCTCGATGTCCTGATCGTGGGCGGCGGGCGGGCTGCTGGCGGCGACCTTGACCTCAGGACAAATTCTTTACGCGCGCAAAATCGTTCTCGCAACCGGCCAGGATGGCGCGGGACTATGGTGGATGCCAGAATTCGTCGCGAAATTGCCGAAGCGGTTTCGCGCGCACGCCGCCGATCCCATCGACTTCCCCGCGTTACAAGGACGCCGTGTCGCGGTTTTGGGCGCGGGCGCCTCGGCGTTCGACAACGCGGCGATGGCGTTGGAAGCGGGCGCGCGGCAGGTGGTTTTGTTCTGCCGCCGGGCCGATCCGCAGGTGATCCAGCCGTACCGCTGGCTGATATTCGCGGGAGTCCCGCGGCATCTAGCGGACCTCGACGACACGTGGCGCTGGCGGTTCATGCGCCATATCCTGAGCCTGCGAGAGGGTTTTCCTCAACCGACCTATGATCGTTGCGCGGCGCACGCGTCGTTTCAATTACGCACCAACGCCGCGTGGACCGATGCCACCGTCACGGACGACGCGGTCGAAATTGCGACGGAATCCGGCCCATGCACCGCCGATTTTCTGATTTGCGGCTCCGGCGTGGACATGGATTTTCATCACCGCCCGGAATTGCAACGAATCGCGAAAAACATCGCGCGGTGGTCCGATCGTTACACCCCGCCGGACGACGAAAGCGACGCCCGTCTCGGCCGGTTTCCCTATCTGGCGGCGGATTACGCGTTATCCCCGCGCGTCGCGGGCCTGACCGATTGGATGGCGGATGTTCACATGTTCAACATCGCATCG
>JAYVXQ010000015.1:0-9162 GCA_043785025.1 Acetobacteraceae bacterium | reverse complement strand
CAATATATCCAGCCGGATTTCCTGGCCCGCGATCAGTCGCTGACCGTCGGTCTGACGGCGGTGAAGCAATCGCTGTATGCCTACGACCAGACCGGACTGATCGAGCGTGTGGGGATCGAACGGAAATTATCCGCGCACTGGTCCGTGAACGCGGGGTTGTTGGGGGAGCAGGAGGCGATCACGCAGAACGGCATTCGCTCTACCTATAACCTCGTCGGCGTCCCGCTTGGCGTGAAATACGACTCGACCGACGCTTTGCTGGATGCGGTCCACGGCGTCCGCGGCGCGTTGTCGGTCACGCCGATGCAATCTTTGGGCTCCCCCGGCGGCACGTTCTTTCTGACGCAGCTCTCCGGCGCGACGTATCTGGACTTCAACACCGAGGGCCGCAGCGTGCTGGCCATGCGCGGCCTTGTGGGCAAGGCGTCGGGAATCGGCGTGTTCGGCCTGCCGCCCGATCAGCGTTTCTACGCCGGCGGCAACAGTACCGTGCGCGGCTTCCGCTTCCAGTCGATCGGACCCTCCTTCTCTAACGGGCGGCCCACGGGCGGGACGGCGGTCGCGGCGGGCTCGGTGGAATTTCGCCAGCGCATCCTGACCGATTACGGCGTGGTCGCCTTCCTCGACATGGGCCAGGTGTCGGCCACCGGCTCGCCGTTCAGTCAGGCCTGGCGGACCGGCGCCGGCATTGGCGCGCGGTATTACACCGCGATCGGTCCGATCCGGCTGGATGTCGCGGTGCCGCTGAACCGCCAGCCCAGTGGTGATACGTTCGAGGTGTATATTGGGATTGGACAGGCGTTTTGACACGCCGCGGGGCGCAATGGATCGGATGGACCCTGGCGGTCCTCATCGGCGTTCCGTTATGCGCGATCCTCGCCGTTCTGATCGGCGCCAACACCGGTCCCGGCCGCCGCGCGATCGCGGCATGGGTGCCTGGGTTGTCGGGCGGCATGGCGCGGATCGAGGGTCTCGGCGGCCGCTTCCCCGATGCGATCCGCATCCAACGGCTTCAGGTCACCGACACCGACGGGGTCTACGTCACGCTGACCAACGTCGCCTTGGACTGGTCGCCCTTCGATCTGGTGCACCGCCGTGTGGAGATCGAACGGCTGGCGGCGGACACCATCACGCTGGACCGTCTGCCCAAATCCAGCGGCGGCTCCAGGGGCGGCCTCCCCGATATCCCGATCCGCTTGCGCCGCCTGTCGGTGAACCGGCTGGAGATCGGTCCCAACGTCATGGGCTCCCCGGCCGTTTTGACGCTGGAGGGTTCGGGCGATCTGATGAACCCCACCTCCGGCCAGGCGCGGCTCGCGATCGCGCGGCACGACCGTCCCGCCGATCGCTACCGGCTGAACGCCGTTGTCGATCCCGCGCGCATCCAGGCCGATCTGACGGTCGAGGAAGCGGCGGGCGGTCTGATCGCCCTCATCGCCGGCCTGCCGGACCTCGGACCGATGACCCTCAGCGCCAGGCTGGATGGCCCGGAAACCGCGCTCGCGACCCGCGTCGATCTCGCCGCTGGTCTGGCACACGCCGCTTTGGCCGGGACGCTCGACGCCATGGGGCGCACCGCTGACATGACCGTCACCGCGAGCGCCCCGGCCATGGCGCCGGGTCCCGGCATCGCATGGTCGTCGGTATCCCTGGACGCACGGGTCAACGGCCCGATCGCCGCCCCCGCGGGCACCGGCACACTGGCGATCCTTGGCCTGTCCGCCGCGGGCGTGTCGGCGGCCGCGCTGAAAGCCGATATGGCGGGCACCGCGGGCGGCGACATGACCATCCGCGCGGCCATCGACGGGCTCCGCGTTCCCGGCCCCGACGCCATGCTGTTCGCCGCCGAGGGCCCCCGCCTCGACGTCACGCTGAAACCGGACGGCTCCGCGCGCTTCACCCTCAAACACGCTCTGATCACCGCCGAGGGCACCGCGGAGACCGCCGCCAATCCCCATTTGCATGCCAATGTCTCCCTGCCTTTGCTGGCGCGGTTCTCCACCGTCGCGGGGGCGGCGCTGGACGGCCACGCCAATTTGGCGATCGACGCCACGAAAGCGGGCGAGACGATGACACTGGCGATGAAAGGCACCACGACGATCTCGGGCGGCGTGGCCCCGGTGCCCGCGCTGATCGGCGACGCCGGAACCATCGATCTGCTGGCCTCGATGACCGGCGGCACCGTCACCCTGACCCGCTTCGATCTGGGCGGCGCGAATGTCGCCGCCTCCGTCACGGGTCGTTCGGACGGGCAATCCGCCGCGATCGACTGGCGGGTCCATCTCGGCTCGCTGGCGGCGCTGCACGCGGACGTATCGGGCACGCTGGACGCCAAAGGGCATGTCGAGGGTCCATTGACCAGCCTCGCGCTGACCTCCGACCTGACCGCCAATCTTTCCGCCCGCGGCTATCATCCCGGCCAAATCACCGCGCGCGTGACCGCCCAAGGCCTGCCCAACGCGCCCACCGCCAAGGTCTCCGCCATGGGCTCGCTGCTGGACGCGCCGCTGACCCTGGATCTGGCGGTCGAACCCCGCGATGGCGTGCCTTTCGTCACCCTCAGCCGGCTCGCCTGGAAAAGCCTGTCCGGATCCGGAACCATCGCCATCCCGTCCGGGGAGGTGCTTCCCACCGGCCAGATGGACATCGCCATGACCCATTTGGCCGATCTGACGCCGCTTCTGGGCCAGCCCGTCACTGGGGCTCTGACCGCGCGGTTCGAGGGTAAGGATCAGCAGGCCAACCTGCATGCCACGCTGAAACAAACCGCGATCCCCGGCACCGTATCGCTCGCGGGCGCCGATCTGACCGCGCGGATCACCGATGCCGGCAAGGTCCCATCGCTGGACGGGGTGCTGATCCTGGACGGCATCGACGCGGCCGGCACCAAAGGCGGTCTGCGGCTGACGGCGAAAGGCACCGCCGAGGCGCTGGCGCTGCGCCTGACTTCAGGCCTCACCGATCTCGCCGGGGCGCCAGCCCAGATCGAGGCGGCGGCGACGGCGAACACCACCGGCAAAACGCTTACCCTCGAAACGGCGCGCGCGGCCTGGAAGACGGAGACACTGCGCCTGCTGGGGCCCGCCCATCTCCGCTTTACCGATCGCGTCAGCGTCGATCATTTGCGTCTGGGCTTGCGGACCGCCGTTCTTGATCTGAGCGGCAGCGCCGGACAGCGCCTGGATCTGCGCGCCTCTCTGACCAATCTGCCGGCCGATCTCGCCGCCGTGGTGTTGCCGGACCTCGCGATCGACGGGACTCTATCCGGGGAGGCGCGGCTGACCGGTCTGGCCGTCAGCCCCGACGGCACCGTGACGATCAAAGCCAACGGTTTGCATTCCCGCGGTGGCGATTTGGCGGGCTTGCCCGCCGCCAACATCACGCTCACCACCGCCCTGAAAGCGGGCATCGCGCGGCTGGATGGGCGCATGACAGCGGGCCGCTTGGCCGTCACATTGTCCGGCACCGCGCCCATGGCCGGATCGGGACCGTTGGCCCTGCGTTTGGGCGGCGATGTCGATGCCGCCATCGCCAACCCCATTCTCGCCGCCTCCGGCCGCTATGTCCGGGGTTCATTGGGCCTTAACATCGGCATCGCGGGCACCGTCGCGGCGCCGCGCGCCTCGGGCAGCGTCCGCCTGGTTCGCGGTGAGTTCCAGGACGCCGACCTCGGCACGCGGATTTCGGACATCGAGGCGACGCTGTCGGGCGATGGCGATACGCTGCGCCTGACCCAGTTCACCGGCAAAGCGGGCCAGGGGACCATCGGCGGCGATGGCACGATTGGTCTTACCGGCGCCAGGCCGCTGGCGATCACGTTACGCGCCGACAACGCCCGTCTGCTGGCCAGCGACCTCGTGACCGCTGTCACCGGCGCCCGCCTGCGCATTACCGGTGCTTTAGGCGGGCCCATCACGGTCGCGGGCAGCCTGTCCGTCCAGCAGGTGGACATTCAGGTGCCTGAGCGGCTGCCATCCTCGATCGTCGTCCTGAAGACCCGCGACGCCGGGAAACCGGTGGCCAAACCCCCGCCGCCGCCTAAACCCTCGCCCGACATCGCGCTGGACGTGACCGTGGACGCGCCCCAGGGGATCTATATCCGGGGGAGGGGGGTCGATGCCGAGCTGGCGGGCCGCGTCGTCCTGAAAGGCACGGCTCGGACGCCATTACCGCAAGGCGGGCTGCATTTGCGGCGCGGTACCGTGAGCCTCGCCGGAACCTCACTGGCGTTGACCGAGGGCGACATCGCATTCGCCAACGCCGACGTCACCAACCCGTCGCTGAAACTGATCGCGACCTCGGTGTCGACGGCGCTGACCGCGACGTTGACCATCAGCGGCAGCGTGAAGGACCCGAAAATCACGCTGTCCAGCGTGCCCGATCTCCCGCAGGACGAGATCCTGTCGCAGTTGCTGTTCAATTCCGCCCGCTCCCGCCTCAGCCCCTTCCAACTGGTGCAAATCGCCGCCGCTCTGGCGTCGTTATCGGGCGCGGGGCCGGGCATTGGCGATCCGTTGGCGGGCGTCCGCTCCGCTCTGGGGTTTGACGAACTCAGTGTCGGCAGCGGCGCCAAGGGCAATCCGACGCTGCAGGCCGGCCGCTACCTCGCCCCCGGCGTCCGGTTGGGCGCGCGGCAGAACGCCACCGGGTCGGGGACCGAGGCGACGATCCAGATCGACATCACCAAAGGCCTGAAATTGGAGACGACGGCGGGCACCGGCTCATCCTCGGCGACCGGCGGCGGTTCGGGTGGGGGGGGTGCGAGCGTGGGGCTGAAATATCAGTTCGAATATTGAAGTCACGCCGGGATTTGAAACACCCGGCCCCAACCTCGCACGATCCCAGGATCGAGCCCAACGGCGCCGAGACACGCCCATAACGTCACCGCGACGGAATCGAGCACCGGAACGTTCAACTCAGACTCCAATCGCGCGCTGATCGCCGCCCCGTTCATGTTGGTGCATAGGATCACGATCGCGTCGCAGCCCACGGCCGCGACTTCCCGGGTCATCGCGCCGATTGTTTCGGGCGTAACCGCGGCGAAGGCGAAGTTATCGGCGATCCCCAGATGGCGTTCCGCCACACAACCGAACTCCGACCAGTTCGCCTGAATGCGGGCCTGCACGTCATCGGTATAGGGCGTCACCAGGCCCACTCGTCGCGCGCCCAGGCGCCGGAATAATGCGCGATAGGCCAGCACGGTGGTGCAGGCCGGAATTCCGGTCGCCGCGGTGATCCGCGCGCATAACCGCTCATCCGCCTCGAACCCGATCCAACTGGCCGAGGTCCCGTTCCAGGCGATCACGTCCACTTTCGCATGCGCCAGCAACTCCGCCGCGCGCAGGATATGACTGTCGTCGAACTGGCCCAGGGCGGCGGGCGACAACGCGATCTCGGTTACCGGAAAGCGCGAGAAATGCGCGGTGACATGCGGCACCTGTGTCAACATGGAAGCCGTCACCGGCTCCAGGATCGTGTTCGACGACGGGGTTAGCATGCCGAGGCGGATGGCCGCGGGCGGCCTGGGCTGCGAGCTCTTGTGAATTTGGTCCGGTGTTTGCATGATTCCCATCTGGATCAGGAGAGGATGCGGGCATGGCGGAATTCGACCTTATCATCCGGGGCGGCACGGTCGCCACCGGGGCGGACGTCATGGACTGCGATGTCGGGATTTCCGGCGGCCAGATCGCCGCCCTCGGCCGCGACCTTGGCACCGCCGCGAAAGTGATAGACGCGCGCGGCAAGCTGGTTCTGCCCGGCGGCATCGACAGCCATGTGCACCTGGCGCAGCCAAGCGGGCCGGATGTGGAGCAGTCCGATGGGTTCGAAAGCGGCACCCGCTCCGCCGCGTTCGGCGGCAACACCACGGTCATTCCGTTCTGTTTGCAGGAACGCGGGCAGGGCTTGCGCCAGGCGATCAAGGACTACCACGCCAAAGCGGACGGCCAGTGCTACACCGATTATGGTTTTCACCTGATCGTCTCGGACCCCACGCCGAACGTTCTGGGTCAGGAACTGCCCGCCGCGATCGGCGATGGCTATTCCTCGTTCAAGGTGTTCATGACCTATGAAGGCCTCGCGCTGACGGACGAGGAAATTCTGAAAGTCATGACCGTCGCCCGCGGCACCGGCGCGTTGGTCATGGTTCACGCGGAAAACTACGACATCATCCGTTTCATGACCGCGCGACTGGAATCGGAGGGCAAGATCGCCCCGCGTTTCCACGCCCCCTCCCGCCCGATCGCCGCCGAGCGCGAGGCCACGCACCGCGCCTGCACGCTCGCCGAGGTCGCCGGTGTCCCCGTCGTCATCGTCCACGTGTCCAACCGCGAGGCGATCGAGGAAATTCAACGCGCCCGCGCCCGCGGCGTGAAGGTCCTGGCTGAGACCTGTCCGCAATATCTGATGCTGGAGGCCAAGGATTTGGAAGGCCTGAACATGGAGGGCGCGAAATATGTTTGCAGCCCGCCGCCGCGCGACAAGCAAAGCCAGGACGCCTGTTGGGCGGGGATCGAGCAGGGAACGTTCGATTTCTATTCCTCCGATCACTGTCCGTTCCGCTATAATGACGAAAAGGGCAAGCTGCTGCCGAAGGGCCGCACCAGTTTCCGCTGGGTGCCGAACGGCATTCCCGGGATCGAGACGAGGCTGCCGATTTTATTCTCCGAAGGGGTGATGAAAAAGCGCATCGATCTGTCGCATTTCGTGCGGATCACCGCGACCAATCACGCGAAGGCCTATGGGCTGTATCCGCGCAAGGGCAGCATCGCCATCGGCGCCGACGCGGATATCGCGATCTGGGATCCGACGATCAAGAAAACCATCCGCCACGCCGATCTGCACGACGCGAACGATTACACGCCCTATGAGGGGATCGAGGTCACCGGCTGGCCGGTCACGACGATCGTGCGCGGCCATGTTGTCGTGTCGGATGGCGTGCTGACGGGCGCCAAGGGTGTTGGATCGTTCCTGAAACGAGGCAAATCCGCGTTCGTGCCAGACCAGAGCGCGATCGTCTGACGTTGAACCAACTTCAGACGTGACTCGCGCTGTGAAACTTAACAAACGCGGACCGTGATCGCGTCAACCTGACGCTATCAAGGTCTGGAGGGTCATCCCCGCCGATCCGATCCGTGGAACCGCGGACCATCGCAACCAGCTTCGCGACCTCGCACTCTTTTTCCCAAATTCTGACACCTCCTTGTCATCTCCCCGCCGCTAAACCGTTTCCCATCGTCGCGCGGTCTCCCCCACACGCACGGCGAGCCGGCAACGCGCGTCCACCCAATTTGGCGCGCAACAAGGAGACGAGTATGCGGGCCGCCAATCTCCTGGCAGGAAACACCGATCTGTCGGCGGTCCTCGACCTCGACATCGCGCGGCCGCGTGACCAACCCAACCCCTTCACGGGTTCGCGGGCCCATATCGCCATCTCCGTCATCGTCCCCGCCAAAAACGAGGAGCGGAACCTCCCCATCCTGATCGAGCGTCTGCTGGCCGTCCTCCGCCCCCGCGGGGAATCGTTCGAGGTCATTGTCGTCAACGACGGCAGCACTGACGGTTCGATCCGCGTGCTGCGCGCGCTCGCCGCCGCCAACCGGGAACTGAGAGTCATCGATCTCGCCCGCAACTACGGCCAGACCGCCGCGATGATGGCCGGCCTCGATCACGCGCGCGGCGAGGTGATCGTCCCCATCGACGCCGACCTGCAAAACGACCCCGCCGACATCCCTCGGTTGCTGGAACGTCTGGACGACGGGTTCGACGTCGTCTCTGGCTGGCGCAAGGACCGCAAGGATGCCGCCATCCGGCGCAATTTCGTCAGCCGCATGGCCAATAAGGCGATCTCCCATTTGTCCGGCGTGCATTTGCACGATTACGGCTGCTCGCTGAAAGCCTACCGCCGCGGCGTCATCGGCCCGGTACGCCTGTATGGCGAAATGCACCGCTTCGTGCCGATCTACGCCGCCTGGTATGGCGCCCGCATCACTGAAATCCCGGTCAACCACGCGCCCAGACTGCACGGCACCTCGAATTATGGGCTGGAGCGCGTCGCGAAAGTCATCCTCGATCTGATGGTCGTCCGCTTCCTCGACCGCTGGATCGGCAAGCCCATTTATATCTTCGGAGGCTTCGGCCTCGCCTGGTTCGGTGTGGCGATGCTCAGCGCGTTCTACATGCTGTATCTGAAATTCTTCGACGGCCTGTCGATGATCCAGACCCCCTTGCCGCTGCTGGTGGTGATGTCCTGCATGATGGGCGTCATGAGCATCTCGATCGGCCTGGTCGCCGAGATCGTTGTCCGCACTTACTTCGAATCGCAGAACAAGCGCATCTACCACACCCGCGAACTGATCAACGTCGATGGGACCCCGTCCCATCCGGCGGGCTGATCCGGATGTGCGGTCTCACCGGTTTCATTGGCGCGGGAACCCAGGCTGACCTGCACGCGATGGCGCGCGCCTTGATCCATCGCGGCCCCGACGACGCGGGCTTTCATCACGAGCCCGAACACGCCCTTCATCTCGCTTTCCGCCGCCTGTCCGTCGTCGACCTCGCGGGCGGGCATCAGCCGATGTGGAACGAGGACGAGACCATCGCCGTCCTGTTCAACGGCGAGATCTATAACCACGCGGAGCTCCGGATCACCCTTTTGGCGAAAGGCCACGTCTTCGCCTCCGATCATTCCGACACCGAGGTTCTGGTCCACGGTTACGAGGAATGGGGTGACGATCTCCCCGCCCGTCTGAACGGCATGTTCGCCTTCGTCATCTGGGACCGGCGGCGGCGGCGTCTGTTCATCGCCCGCGACCGTTTCGGCGAAAAACCGTTCTTTTACGTTGCCAGACCCGGTTTCTTCGCCTTCGCGTCAGAGCTGTCCGCACTGATCCAGCACCCCGCCGTGGACCGGACGATCGACCCCCGATCGCTGCAAAAATTCTTCGCCCATGGCTACATCCCCGCGCCCAACGCGCTGTATCGCGGCGCCCGCAAGCTGCGCGGCGGCCACGCGCTGACCCTCGACCTCGCGACGTTCCAGGTTCGCGAAACCCAATATTGGCGCTTCGCCATCACCGCCGGGGACCACGCCCCCGCCAGCCGGATCGCCGCGCTGACTGACGAATTGCGCTTCCTGCTCGACCGCGCCGTCGCCCGCCGCCT
>JAYVXQ010000014.1:0-9184 GCA_043785025.1 Acetobacteraceae bacterium | reverse complement strand
GCACCGGACCGAGCATGTCGGTTTCGCGGAGCCAGCCAACATCGCCACCTTTTTCGGCGCTGGGTTTGTCCTGAGAACTTTTGCGCGCGAGATCGGCGAAATCGGCTTTGGGTTTCATCGCCTGCGCGCGCAAATCGATGGCCTTCTTATGCGCGGCCTCGTCTTCTTGCGGCGTGGCGCCTTGTTTCACGAACAAGACGATTTGGGCGACCCGGTACTGCCGCGGCATCACGAACCGGCCCTTGTTGATTTCGTAGGCCTCGGCGATTTCCGCCTCGCTGGGATAGGCGGGATCGGGCGGGACGGAGGCGGCGAGATAGGTCTGCAGGATCACCGCGTCCCGGGTTTCGGCGACCCGGCGCGCGACCTCGGGCTGGGTGTCCCAGCTTTTGCTATTGGCCTCGGCCAGGACGGCGGCGTTCATCACCCTTTCGCGCACGAAGGCCGCCACCGCCTGCGGGCTCGCGGTAACCTGAGCGCGGGCGTTGGGGTCGAGTTGACTGAGGGCGGCTTTGAGATCGGCGTCGGTGAAGCGGACATCGCCGCGTTGCGCCAGGACGCCGGTGGCGGTCGAAGGAGCCTCCCCGGCCGCGATCAGCAGGAGCGCGGCGAACGCGAAAGAAACGGCACGAATCATGATCAGGGGAACTCACTTACCAGAGCATCATCCGATCAGGTGGATACACCTGGCCGGATAAAGATGCTTGCCCAAACAAAGTGTTAGAATGTTTTCCGTGAGCCATGGCGATCGGAAATCACTCTAACAGTGTGAGTCTCATAGCATGGTCTGGGCTGATAAGAACCCGGCGGTCACGGCGGCGGGTGTTTGCAGATGGGGGAAATGTCCGGCGTCCCCGAGAATTTCGAAGCGCCCGCCGGAGATCAGGCTGGCGACGTGGCGGCCAGAGGCTGGCGGCCAGATGAAATCATGTGTGCCGGAAAAGATCGTTGTCGGAACCTGTATCGCGCGCCAAAGGTCCGGCGGAAATTCGGCTTCGGCCAGGGCGATGGATAGCGCCGCGTAGCCCACCGGATCGTTGCTCAGATACAGCGGCCGGTACTGGGCTGCTTCCAACTCAAAGCCGGCGGGAAAGGCGTTGCCGATCGACGCCGCGGCGACCGGGCGCATGCCCTCGGCGCGAACGCTGGCGGCGCGCTCGATCAAATACGCGGCGGTGCGGCCGGTCATGTCGGCGGCCACCGCGAACAGCGCGAGGCTTCGAACCCGCGCCGGATGCCGCGCGGCCAGTGCCACCCCGACCAGGGAGCCCATGGCCGCGCCGATGACGTCGGCCTGGATGACACCGAGATTGGCCAGAAATTCGGCGGCGTCGTCGGCGAGTTGGGCGAAAGCGAAGGCCTCGCGCGGTTTTTCGGATCGGCCGGCGCCGCGATAATCCATCGCGATGACCCTCCGCCGCGGGGCGAGGCGGGTGATGACGGACCGCCAGCTCTCGCTGGAACCGCCGAGTTCGTGCAAGAGTAGTACTGGCGGAACGTTGGGCGGATCGGCTGCGGAGTCCTCGTAATACAGACTGATCCCCGCGATGTCGGCATATGGCATTGGGACCTCCGTCAACCGGTTCCGCGAAATCGGCGATAACGACGTAACAGCGTCGGTGGGGCCGAGTCTTCCCTGGTGTCATGATAACGGAGGATGTGATGGATCGCCGCGGCTTTCTGACTGCTTCGCTTGGACTACCCGTCTTTTCGCCGACGCCCACGCTGGCGGCCGGTGCCGGGACCGTGGTGTTGGAGCTTTTCACGTCGCAGGGGTGTTCATCGTGCCCGCCGGCCGATGCTCTGTTGGGCGAATTGTCCCGGCGGCCGAACGTGATCGGATTGGCCTGGCATGTCGATTATTGGAACGGCTCGGGGTGGCGGGATCCGTATGCCAAACGGGAATGGACGGAACGGCAGAAATCCTATGCGAGCCATTTGCGGGGAGAGGTTTACACACCCGCGCTGGTGGTGAATGGCGCCGAATTGGTGGTGGGTTCGGATCGGGCGGCGGTGTTCCGCACGATCGACAAGATGATCCCGCCGCCGTTGACCGTGGCGATGCGCAGGATGAGCGCGGGGGTCGAGGTGACCATCGGCGCGAGCGCGGCGCCGGTCATCGGCTTGTTCGCCGTTTATGATCAGGAACAGACCACGCAGGTGGGCGCGGGTGAAAATTTGGGGCGGCGTTTGGTGGAATATCGGGTCGTGCGGGAGGCGACGCGGCTTGGTCCGTTAACAGCTCAGTTCATGCTGCCCGTGGTCGCGGACCGTCAGGGCGCGGTTTTGCTGGTTCAGGACGCATCCTGGAGAGTCATCGGGGCAGCTGATTTACCGCCCGCGAGCCTGTCCTGAATCGATCTGGTTTTAAAGCAGGGTCGCGATCGCCGACGATATCAGGCGCGGCAATGCGTTCCACTCCGAAATGATCCAGTAGCCAAATATCAACACCGCGATCAAGGCCACGGGAACCCCATACCCGTGGGTTCCTTGGCCGGCTTTTCTTACATCAGGCATTCCAGGCATCCTCAGCAAACGTCACGCCACCGAGAACCGGTTGACCCAACGCGCGAATATCTTCGCCACTCATTATGTCATTTCTTAGCGCGGATTGAAGGAGAAACGCCACAATGCGGGTATCAGCCAGGCTGTGGATGCATGACTGAGTTTCGACTTCCTCGTGATATTCGCTGATGGGCGTCGTTTGACGCCGCGTGACCGCCGCCGATCGAGGATGACCATGAGCGATAATACCATTCAGAATCCCGCGCTGCCCCTGGTTCCGGCGGCCGCGCCGATGGTTCGACCGAATGCCGATAACAGCACGACGTTCGCCATTCTGGTGTCGCTCAGCGTCTGCCATATGTTGAATGATCTCAATCAGTCGCTGGTGCCCGCGCTGTATCCGATCCTGAAGGATTCCTATCATCTGGATTTCGCGCAGATCGGTCTGATCACATTGGCGTTTCAGCTGACGGCTTCGATGCTTCAGCCGGTAGTGGGGATGGTGACCGACCGGCGGCCGCAACCGTTCTCCTTGCCCGTCGCGATGACGTTCAGCCTGATCGGTTTGCTGCTGCTGTCGGTCGCCAACAGCTATGGGCTGATTTTGCTGTCGGCGGCTCTGGTTGGAATGGGATCCTCGGTGTTTCATCCCGAGGCGTCGCGAGTCGCGCGCATGGCCTCCGGCGGGCGTTACGGGTTCGCGCAATCGCTGTTTCAGTTGGGGGGATCGACGGGTTCGGCGATCGGGCCGCTGCTGGCCGCGTTCATCGTGCTGCCGCGCGGACAAAGCAGCGTCGCCTGGTTCTCGTTGATCGCGCTGCTGGCGATGGCGCTGCTGACCTATGTCGGCGTCTGGTATAATCGCCATCCGGCGATGGAAGCGCGCCGGGGACGACGGACCGCCCCGGCCGCGATCGCCTCGCCGGTGCCGCGCCGGACGGTGATTTTGGCGATGACGGTGATCCTGATCCTGCTGTTTTCCAAGAACGTTTATACGGCCAGTCTCAGTTCGTATTACACGTTCTATTTGATGGAGAAATTCCACGTCTCCGTGCAATCCGCCCAATTGCATCTGTTCGTCTTCCTGGGCGCGGTGGCGATCGGGACGTTTCTGGGCGGGCCGTTTGGCGACCGGTTCGGCCGTAAGCCGGTGATCTGGTTCTCGATCCTGGGCGCGTTTCCATTCGCCCTGGCGCTGCCCTATGCGGGGTTGATGTGGACGGGCGTGCTGAGCGTGGTGATCGGGTTGATCCTGGCGTCGGCGTTCTCGGCGATCATCGTTTACGCGCAGGAGTTGATGCCCGGCCGGGTCGGCATGGTCGCGGGCATGATGTTCGGATTTTCGTTCGGGCTTGGCGGGCTGGGGGCGGCCGCACTTGGCCGGATCGCCGACGTGACAGGGATCGAGTATGTGTATCACGTGTGCTCGTTTCTGCCGGTCATCGGTCTGTTGACCGCGTTCCTGCCCGACATCGAGGAAAAAAAGCGCTGATATCTGTCTTTCGGATGGGGCTCGCGCTGCTGTTGGCGTTGGCTTCGCGGACCTCTGGCGCCGAGGAGGTGTGCCGATATGGCGGCACCACCAGCTATAATGGTCAGGTCTCGGTCGAGACGCGTGCCAGCACGGCGAACGGGGAGACGACGATCGGGGTCACGACCAGGCTGAGCGCCAAATCCTTCGGCCTGATCGAATGGCGGTATTGGCTGGAGGAGATCAGCGTCTGGCGGAATGGCGAAATGCGATCGATCGGGATCAATCACCGTTACGTCTTTGGCGGCCGGATCCAGCGGCAACAATGGGACGTGTTCACGGCCGAGCCAGGAGGGATGAGCGCGTCGCGCGTTCAGGCGAAGAGTCTCGGTGATTTTCAGGACAAGCATCACGGCTTTGTAAGCCATTGGGATCTTGCCTCGTTTGGCTTGCCATGGCTGGCGGACTACCCGGCGGCGGCGCCCGAGCGGCGGACGGATCTGGATCTGCCCCGGGCCGCGATGCCCGCGCGGATCGGTCCGCCTTTGGCGCTGGCGTTCTATTGGGTTCGTTGGCAGGCGAAAGATGGGCAGACCGTCCCGATTTTCCTGCCCGGGTTCAAGCTTGATCCCCGGGCCAACGCGACGATGACGGCGATCGGCGTGGAGACGGGTGGCGTTCAGCATCTGCGCGCGACCATCCGCCATCCCAGTCTGAGCGCGGACAAACCGTCGGCGGGCGACGCCTGGGTTACCGCTGATCATCGGCTGGCGCGCGTTACGCTCGACGCGCATGGGGCGCGCGGGAACGCGACGGGTGACGTGCGGCTGGAAGAGTGCCGGGGCGATACGGGCGGCGGGCTATAACTCATCGCGCGCTACCATCCGTTCGCCGCGATTATCGCGTTGGATCATGAACCTTGGCGCCAAGCAGCAAGCCCGCCGATTTTTCGTAAAGCGCGGTTTGAAGGTCCGTCATGGCTTGCTGTAGCGCTTTGTCGCCGATGATGCGCGGCATCGGCGGGGACACGTTCGATTTCGGGTGATTGGTTCCGTTGCGCGGGGAATGCTCGGCCGGCGGGCAGACGGCGGGCGGGCGGGGTGTCTGGGGCGGGCGCTTCAGGTTTTGCCTCGGCGGCGGCGCGCGCTGCCTCGCGGTCAGCCGCCATCAGTGTGAGGCGTTCCTTACGAACGATCCGGCATTCCCGAACCATCGCCAGCATGACCCGCGATTGGGCGATCGTGGACGCGCGCGCCCGCGCGGTCTGGTGCGGCGTCAGCGTCCCGGAATTGAGGGCGCACATACCGTCCAGCAGATCGAGATGATGGCCAACGGCCTGGCTGGCGAGCATTATCTGCAACGGGTCGGTCGGCAGGAACGACATGACGCCGTTGACCACGACATCCGTCATCTCCCGCTTATTCTCGATCGTCATCGTTGGTGACGATGCGAAGGCGTTGAGCGCGAGTTTGATAAGCGGCGTGATCGCCGTTTGGAATGCAAGGACTGATTGAGGTGTCACGTTGATTACGCCAAATTGTTAGTTATCGTTAGTTAGTCACGCCTGGCGCGTCAAGGACGATCGTTCAGTCTCTCGCGGGGACGAAGCGGAAGGCCGCGCCCGAACGCTCCACCCGTCCAAGTCCTGGCCAGGGATGGTGATAGCCGACGACGGAAAGACGATCCGCGGCGAGACGGTCAAGAACCTGGGCGCGGGTTTGGCGGGCGAGTGCGCGATCGGTGTCGTAGACGCTTTCGGCCCCGGGGAAGGTGTAGGAAATGGGATCATGGAAGGCGATGTCGCCGGTGAGGCACCAGCCGCCATCGAACACAAAGGCCATGTGCCCAGGGGTGTGGCCGGGTGTGGCGAAAGCGTGGATGCCGGGGAGGAAATTCTGACCGTCGTGAATCACCTGGATGCGATCACGTAACGGCACGATGTGTTTGTTGAATCCGGCATGGCCGCGCGCCATTCTGGGATCAGTGAGGTCCTGGGACCAGAAATCCAGCTCGGCCTGTGACAGATACAGTGTGGCGTTGGGGAAGTTCGGCGTGCCGTCATCCGCCATGGTGCCCCAGCAATGATCGGAATGCGCGTGGGTGAGCACGACGGCGTCGATCTGATCCGGAGTGACTCCGGCTTGTTTGAGGCTGGCGTGGAGGACGCCGCTGTCAGGTCCATAGAGTTTGGTGGAGCCGAGACCGTTGTCGAACAGGAATTTTTTACCACCGGTTTCGATGAGGAGGCAGTTCTGCTCGACGCGAACCCGGTCCGGTTTTTCACCCGCCGCGGTCAGTAGAGTTTCCAACTCCGCCGGATCGGGTCCCAGGAAGATTTTGGCTGGCGCGGCGAGGGTCAAGGGCCCGTCCGACACGATGGTCGCGGCCATCGTTCCGATCTGAAATCGATGAAACATCAGCCGATCCTTTCGCAGGCCGCGTCGAGCCAGGCGCGGATATGGGGTTCGAGATGGGGCGAGACCTCCTTGCGCACACGCGCGTGATAGGCGTTGAGCCAGTCCAGTTCGGCTTTATCGAGCAGGGCGGGATCGATCAGACGGCGGTCGAAAGGGGCCAGGGTCAGGGTTTCGAAGCGCAGGAATTTCCGGGTCGCGCCGTCGATTTCGGCGGGTTGCGCCAGCAGCAGATTTTCCAAACGGATGCCGTAATGACCTGGCAAATAGTAACCGGGCTCGTTCGACAGAACCATTCCGGCGGCGATCGGCACCGGACGGGCGAGGCGGGAGATGCTGACGGGGCCTTCATGCACGGACAAATAACTGCCGACGCCGTGGCCGGTGCCGTGGTCGTAGTCGATACCGGCTTGCCATAGCGCCCGGCGGGCGAAGCCATCGATGTGCGCGCCGCCAACGCCTTCGGGGAAGATCAGCGTGGCGAGGGCGATGTGGCCTTTCAACACCCGGGTCACGTGGTCGCGGATGGTGGCGGGCGGCGTCTCGGGGCCGGTCCAGACGGTGCGGGTAATGTCGGTCGTGCCATCGAGATATTGCGCACCCGAATCGATCAGATAGACCTCATTGGGGTGGATGGGGCGATTGGTTTCTTCCGTGACGCGGTAGTGGATGATGGCGCCGTGCTCGCCAGCGCCGGAGATGGCGGGAAAGCTTTCGCCGCGGAAATGCGCGATCTCGGCGCGCAAGGCGAGAAGGCGGTTGGCGGCGGAGAGCTCGGTTTCATGGTTGGTGGGGCCGATGTCCACCAGCCAGTACAGGAAGCGGCACATGGCGACGGCGTCGCGGGCATGGGCGTCGCGGGTGCCTTGCTGCTCCACGGTGTTTTTCATGGCTTTGGGCAGCAGGCAGGGGTCGGGTCCGGCGGCGACGGTCGCGCCGGCGCCTTTCAAAGTTTGGGCGAACCAGACCGGGGAACCGGACGGATCGACGCGCACGCTTTTGCCTTTGAGGCCGGTCAGAGCGTTCGCCAGCGCTTCGCGCGGGGATATCGATACGCCATTGCCCAACCAGACGCGGGTGGCTTCAGGGAGTTTGGCTCCGTCCATGAACAGTTCGGCGGCGCCATCGGCGTGGATCAGCGCGAAGCCGAGGGCGAAGGGCGTGAACGGGACGTCGCCGCCCCGGATGTTGAACAACCAGGCGACCGAGGCCGGATCGCTCAGGACCGCAGTGTCCTGTTTCGCGTCCCGCAGGATTTTCGCGATGTCCTGGCGTTTGTCCTCGCCCGTCCGGCCCGCAAGCGTCAGTGCATGTGGAACCGCGGGGGCCCGGGGCATCGGCGGGCGATCGGACCATATGGCGTCGATCGGATTTGGGCTGGCGGGCTCCATGTTCAGGCCCGCCTTGGTATAGCGGGCGAGGGCATCCTCGCTGATCAGCCAGGGATCGTAGCCGATTTTGGCATCGGGTTGGCTGTTGCGGGCGATCCAGATTTCCGGCGGTTGTTCGGTGATATGCGCGCGTTCCCACAACTCCGGGTCGGTTTGATCGGCGAGTTGTAGGACATAGCGGCCATCGGTGAAGGCGGCGGCTTTATCCGCCAGGACGACGGCGAGCCCTGCGCTGCCGGTGAAACCGGTCAGCCAGGCGAGCCGTTCGGCGGCGGCGGGAACGTATTCTCCGAGGTGTTCATCGGCCCGCGGGACGAGGAACCCATCAAGACCGCGGGCGGCGAGTTCGTTTCGCAAAGATGCCAGCGGGATTGGGGTTATATTCGGTTTCATCGGCGCCCTTCTCACGAAATTTCATATCGAGTGATGACCTCATGCGTTTAACGCATGCCGCACCCAGGGTTTTCGCGCTTATCCATAACGGGTTTTCATCCTATGTTGCGTTGCACCAAAATCCGGTTATGCCCGATCAGACGGATCGGGCGTTTTCTCCGGATGACGTGAGGCCCCGGTCATGAGTCACCGGGCGATGATAGGAGAATGAGCCATGAGTGCACCGATTACCAAGAGCCAGATGGCGTTCGAGCTTCCGCAATTGAGCTATATCGACACGCGTTGGGAGGAGCAGCCGGTTGAAGTTCGCGCTCCCGCCGCGCCGGAACATGGCATTGCCGGATGGATGGCGACGCGGGTCGCCGCTTTTCGGGCCTGGCGGGCCGAAAGCCGCGCGATGGCTGAGTTAGGCCGGATGTCCGATCGCGAATTGTTCGATGTGGGCCTGAACCGCGGCGATTTCGACCGGATCTTCAATGACCGCTTTAATGCGGATCTTCGTTCCCGCGATCAGAATTTCTGATCGAAGGCAGACGCCCTGAGGCCGTTCCTTTCCCAATCCGGGGACGGCCGCCAGGGCGTCAGATTGGCTGGGTCAAATAGGCGACCCGGGTCATGAAATCGGCGGCGCGTCCCGCCACCAAATGGGGCGCGGCGTCAGCGATGGCGTCAAGGAATGGGATGAGCCACACGGCTTCCTCTTTCGAGAAATCTCCGAGTACGTAGGACAGTACGCGGTCCTTTGATCCGGGATGACCAATACCCATGCGCACGCGCCAGAAGTCGGGAACCCCAAGCTGGCGGTCCATGCTGCGCAGGCCGTTATGGCCCGCCGCGCCACCGCCCAATTTCACGCGAAGCTTGCCGGGAGCGAGGTCCAGTTCGTCGTGGAACGCGGTAATGGTCTCTGGTGGCAACTTATAGAACGCGGCGGCGGACTGCACCGCTTCCCCTGACGCATTCATATAGGCCATCGGTTTCAGGGCGAGAATTTTCTCGCCCGCGATGGT
>JAYVXQ010000013.1:0-9209 GCA_043785025.1 Acetobacteraceae bacterium | reverse complement strand
GAATGGTGCGCGAGGCGATCATTTCTTTCGTTTTGGCGCCGTAAGCGGCCATGTGCGGGGAGGCCGCATGGGCTTTCAGGTGATCGGCGGTTTCCCATTTTTCCACCACGACGAAGGAGTCATCGCCGAATTTCGCCGGTGAGGACGCGGTGTCCACGACGGGTCCGTATTCGATGCACCCGGCCTCGGCGTGCACGGCGGGCATGTTGGCGCGAAAGGCGGTGAGGATGGCGTCGCGCTGGCCGGGTTTGGCGGTGATGATGGCGAGGACGTGGATCATGGTCGTTTTCTCCTGCGATAAAAGCGGTTCGGGTTCGCCGCGTGTTTCCACTTGAACGGGTGATGCTCTAGCATGCCCCATCGGCCGGAGGAAACGAAACCATGAGCTATGAGGCGCCGTTCGCGGGGTTGAAGGTCATCGATCTCAGTCAGGGAGTCGCGGGTCCGTATTGCGCGATGATGCTGGCGCAGTATGGCGCGAACGTGATCAAGGTGGAACCGACGGGGACCGGAGATTGGGCGCGGGCGCTGGGAACTTTGTATGGCGACCACTCAGCGTTTTCGATCGCGGCGAATATCGGAAAAAGGTCGATCGCGCTGGATTTGAAACAAGATACGGGACAGGCGGTGCTGTGGCGGTTGATCGCGGGCGCGGATGTTTTCATCCAGGGATTTCGGCCGGGGGTGATCGACCGGCTGGGGTTCGGCTATGGCGCGGTGTCGGAGCGGGAGAAGCGGATTTTATATTTGTCGGTGTCGGGGTTCGGTCAGACCGGATCGCTGGCGGAACGTCCGGCGATGGATCCGGTGTTGCAGGCCTATACCGGAATGATGTCGGAGAACCGCGGTCCCGATGGGATACCGCACCGGATTCCGTTCATTTCGATTGATATGAGCACGGCGATTTATTCTTTTGGCGCAATCTCGGCGGCGTTGCACGCGCGTCAGCATGAGACGCATGGGCGGCATATCGACGCCAGTTTGATGCAGGCGGCGGCGGGATTGCAGGTGGTGCGGCTGATGTCATCCTATTTGGATGATGGGCTGGTGCGGCCAACGATCCCGCCCAATGGCGTGTATCAGACGAAAGACGGATTTCTGTCGATTACCGTTGTGCGCGGCTGGGAGTGGGAGGCGTATTGCAAGGCGGTCGGACAACCGGCGTTTGGCGCGGAGGCCTCGTTCCTCACCTCGGATGGGCGTGAGCCGCGGGCGGCGGAGTTGGATGCGGTGTTGCGGCCTTTGCTGGCGTCGGGCACCACGGCGGCGTGGTCGGCGAAATTCTCGGCGCATCGGGTGATGCATGAGTCGTTGAACTCTTACGCCGAGTTTTTGAAACAGCCGCATGTGGCGGAGAGCAACGCGGTTGCCTGGACCCGCCATCCGCATGTGGAGCAAAAGATTCCGTTGCCGAATATCATCGGCATGGCACCGTTCGAGGATGGCTCGCCGCGGGTGATTTCGCCGGCCAAAGGTGAGCACGGGGTGGCGATTTTGCGGGAGCACGGGTATTCCGGGACGGAGATCGATATGCTGATCAGCGGCGGTATTCTGGTTACCTGAAAAAATGAAATATGGCGGACCGTATCATGACATCAATCATTGGCCGGCGCGCGGCGCTTGGCTCCGGGGCGGCGGCGTTGGTGGCACCGGGTTGGGCGCGGGCGCAGAAGGCGCCGATTCGTATCGGCGTGTTGTCCGACATGGCGGGGGTTTACGCGGCCAATACCGGACCCGGCTCGGTGGTGGGCGCGCAGTTGGCGGTTGAGGATTTCCTGAAGACCAATCCGGGATTTCCGGTGGAGGTCGTGTCCGCCGATTTGCAGTTGAAGCCGGATGTGGCATTGGGGATTTCGGGGAAATGGCTCGATAATGAGGGTGTCGATTTAATCACCGATGTGCCGTTGTCCTCGGCGGCGTTCGCGATCAGCGACATGGTGAAGCAGAAGGATAAGGTGGCGATTTTCACCGGCGGGGCGTCGGCGGAGATCTCGGGTGCGCGGTGTGGGACCAATCATTTGCACTGGGTTTACGATACCTGGTCGATGCCGCACGCGGTGGTCGATGCGTCGGTGAAAGAGGGCAACGATACCTGGTTCTTTATCACGGCGGATTACGCGTTCGGCCATTCGTTGCAGAGGGATGCCGCGAGTTTCGTGACGGCGGCGAATGGAAAAGTGTTGGGTCAGGCGCTGGCCCCATTTCCCGGGACGACGGATTTTTCGTCGTTTCTGGTGCAGGCGAAGACCAGCGGGGCGAAGGTCCTTGGCCTTGCCAATGGCGGTACGGACACGGTGAACTGCATCAAGCAGGCGGCGGAATTTGGGATGATCAAGGGCGGGATGAAGGTCGCCGGTTTGATATTCCTGGTGCATGACGTGCATGGTGTTGGACTGGCCTCGGCGCAGGGGGTGCTGCTGACGGAGCCGTTTTATTGGAATTTGAATGAGGGGACGCGGGCGTTCGCGAAGCGGTTCGCGGTGAAAATGCCGGGGAATATGCCGGGGTCGGTTCACGCGGGACAATATTCGGCGGTCACGCATTATTTGAAGTCGGTGGCGGCGATTGGCTACGACAAGGCGAAAGCCAGTGGGCGCGCGGTGATGGAGGCGATGCGGGCGGCGCCAACAAAGGATGATTTGTTTGGCGATGGCATGGTGCGCAAGGATGGGCGGGTTATTCACAATATGTATTTGTTTGAGGTGAAGAAGCCGGAGGAGTCGAAGGGGCCGTGGGATTATTATAATTTGAAAAGAACGGTTCCGGCGGCGGAGGCGTTCCGGCCGATGGATCAGGGGAAGTGTGGTTTGGTGTGAGAGCTGGGGCAGAGCCCCGATCACGCACCCAATTCAACACTGCCCCTGAACGCTGTCGCGAACGGCCCAGTCATGAGGACGTGGTTATCATTGCGCCACGCGATGGTGAGTTCGCCGCCGTCGACGATCACCGTCGCCTCCCGCTCCGTCAGCCCGCGCCGCGCCGCGTTGACCAGTGCCGCACAGGCGCCGGACCCGCAGGCCAATGTCAGGCCCGCGCCACGTTCCCACACTCGCAGGCGGAACCGGTCGCGGGCCAGGATCTGGACGAAGCCGATATTGGCGCGGGCGGGGAACAGCGGGTTGTGTTCCAATTCGGGGCCAAGCGTCTCGATGGCGATGGCGTCCAGATCCTCGACGAAGAACGTCGCGTGCGGGTTGCCCATGCTGGCGGCGGCGGGCGCGGACAGCGGGCCGAGGCTCAGATCCAGCCGCAGGGTGTCCATCGCGCGCGCCAGCGGGATGTCGCGCCAGTCCAGGCGGACGGTCCCCATGTCGACGCGAATGAGGCCGCGCGGCAGGATCTCGGCGGCCAGATCGCCGGCGATGGTGCGAATGATCTGGCGGTCGCGGCCGTTCTCGGCGGCCAACAGGGAGGCGACGCAGCGGGTGGCGTTGCCGCAGGCACCGGCCTCGGACCCATCCGGATTGCGAATACGCATGAACACGTCGCAGCCGATGGGCGGGGGCTCCAGCACGATCACCTGGTCGCAGCCGATGCCGAAGCGGCGGTCGGCGACGGCGGCGGCGCGCATGGGCGTAATCTCGGGCGCGCCAGAACGGGCGTCCAGGATGACGAAATCATTCCCGCAGCCCTGCATTTTGACGAAGTCGGCGCGCATGGATCGGATATAAGGGGGGGCCGCGAGAACACCAAACAGCATTTGCGGGTAGTGTCTCAGTTTGAAGTCCGGCTCGGGCCCGCTCGCCCGCCCATGTCATTATAATCGTGGGTGGCCCAAGGTCCCATTGGGCGGGGGAGCGGGCCGGAGCCGACTGAGTTTTTCAAACTGAGACACTACCCATTTGCGCCCACTCTGTCCGGGCTTTAATGTGTTCGCAGAAGAAACCGGGAGGTTGTATGAACGCGCCAGTCAGCTCCGATCCGTTGGGTAACCCTTGGACGGTCCCATTGGACTCGATCGACGTGTCGGACGCCCGCATCTTCCAGAATGATGTCTGGCCGGACTGGTTCGCCCGTCTGCGGCGCGACGACCCCGTGCACTTCACCGCCGACAGCCAGTTCGGGCCGTACTGGTCGATCACAAAATACAAAGATATCATGCATGTGGAGACCAATCCGCAGGTGTTCTCCTCGGCGTCGGGGATCACGCTGCTGGATCAGGAAACCCAGTACCGGCTCGCGATGTTCATCGCCATGGACCCGCCCAAGCACGACGTGCAGCGTCTGGTCGTCGCCCCGATCGTCGCCCCTGGGAACCTCGCGCTGATGGCCGGCACGATCCGGGAGCGGGCGATCGCCATCCTCGACAATTTGCCGCGTAACGAGACCTTCGACTGGGTTGAGCGTGTGTCGATCGAACTCACGACCCAGATGCTGGCGACGTTGTTCGACTACCCGTATGAGCGGCGGCGCGATCTGACCCATTGGTCGAACATCGCGACGGCGAACTTCAAGGACCCGGCGGCGCTGGTGAAAACCGAGGAAGAACGCTTCACCGAGCTGAAGAAAATGGCCGGGGCGATGATGGGGCTGTGGAATGAGCGGGTGAACGCGCCCATGAAGCCCGACCTGATCTCGATGCTGGCGCATGGCGAGGCGACGCGGAACATGGATCCCATGGAGTTCATGGGCAATTGCGTGCTGCTGATCGTCGGTGGCAATGACACCACGCGCAACTCGATCACCGGCGGGCTGTGGGCTTTGAACAAGCACCCGGCGGAATACCAGAAATTACGCGATAATCCTGGACTGATCCCGAACATGGTGCCCGAGATCATTCGCTGGCAGACGCCATTGTCCTATATGCGGCGGACCGCGCTCAGCGATTACGAACTGAACGGCAAGACGATTCGCGCCGGGGATAAGTTGGCGATGTGGTATATCTCGGGCAACCGGGATGAGGACGCGATCGACAATCCCAACCAGTTCATCATCGATCGCGCGCGGCCGCGGCAGCATTTGTCGTTCGGATTCGGCATCCATCGCTGTGTGGGCAATCGCCTCGCCGAGTTGCAACTGACGATCCTGTGGGAGGAAATCATGAAACGCTTCCCGCTGATCGAGGTCGTGGAGGAGCCGAAGCGGCTATACTCGGCTTTCGTGCATGGAATTTCGTCGATGATGGTCCGTATTCCCGGATAACGAACGCAAAAGGATGCCGTTATGAACGCACCGGTCGCCATCGATTACAGGGAATTGGCTCATCGCGATCCCGAGGCGGTGCCTCTGGAGGAGATCGATGTCTCCAACCCGTACCTGTATCAGGACCATAAATGGGGCGGGTTCTTCGCGCGGTTGCGGCGTGAGGATCCCGTGCATTTTGTTCACTCCGCGATGTATGGGCCGTACTGGTCGGTGACGCGGTATCGGGACATCATGCAGGTGGATACCTCGCATGATATCTATTCCTCGGACGCGGCGTTGGGCGGGATCGCCATTCGTGACGTGCCGATGGCGTTCCGCAAGGAAAGCTTTATCGCGATGGATCCGCCGGTGCATGACGCGCAGCGCAAGATCGTCTCCCCGATCGTGGCCCCGCCGAACCTCGCGTTGATGGCGACGACGATCCGGGAGCGAGCGATTCGGATTCTGGATGAACTGCCGCGCGGAGAGGTGTTCGATTGGGTCGATCGCGTGGCGGTCGAACTGACGACTCAGATGCTGTCGACGTTGTTCGATTTCCCGTTCGAGGATCGACGGACTCTCACATACTGGTCGAACAGCGCCACCGTGAACACGCGGGCGGGGACGGAGATCGATTCGGAGGAAAAGCGCGAGGTCGTCCTGCGTCAGATGCTGGCGTATTTCACCGATGTCTGGAAAATCCGTCAGCAACAGCCGCCGAAAGCCGATTTGATCTCGATGCTGGCGCATGGCGCGGCGACGCGCGATCTGCCGTCGCGGCCGCAGGAATTCATGGGCAATTTGCTGCTGTTGATCGTCGGTGGCAACGATACGACGCGCAACTCGATCAGCGGCGGGTTGCTGGCGCTGAATAATTTTCCGGAAGAATACGCGAAGTTGCGGGCGAACCCGGAACTGGTCGCCAAGATGGTGCCGGAAATCATCCGGTTTCAGTCGCCGGTTGTGCATATGCGGCGGACGGCCATGCGGGACACGGAACTGGCGGGCAAGCAGATCCGCAAGGGCGAGAAAGTGGTGATGTGGTATATCTCGGGCAACCGGGATGACACCGAGATCGAGGACGCGGATCGTTTCATCATCGATCGCGCACGGCCGCGCCAGCATTTGTCGTTTGGATTTGGCATCCATCGCTGTGTAGGCAACCGGCTCGCGGAAATGCAGCTCACGATTTTGTGGGAGGAGATGTTGAAGCGGTTTCCCGCGATCGAGGTCGTGGAGCCACCGAAACGGAGTTACTCCAACCTGATCCATGGCATCACCGAGCTGAAGGTTCGCATTCCCGCGTGACCTTGACCATGACGGGGTGGGCTGGGCGTAATCTGGTTCTCGCATGAGATGGAGCCACGCCGATGACGACCGTCCATCCGCAGGTGCTGAAGGCGCGTGCTCTGGCGCCGATGATCGCGGCGGCCTCGCGGGAGAATGACGAGATCCGGCGGCTAACCCAGAAGGTGGTCGCGGCCCTGATTGAGGGCGGATTCTTCCATATGTTGAAGCCGAAATCGGTCGGCGGCATGGAACTGAAACCCTCGATTTTCTGCCAGGTGACGGAGGCGATCGCGATGGCGGATGCCTCCACCGGATGGGTCACGTGTCAGAGCAACGGGTGCTCGACCACCGCCGCCTATCTGGACGCGCCGATCGCGCGCGAGATTTTCGGGCCGGTGAACGGCATCGTCGCCTGGGGGCCGGCGGGCGGGTTCGAGGAAGCGAAGCGGGTCGAGGGCGGGTATCGCATCACCGGCACCTGGAAATTTTCCTCGGGCAGTCAGAACGCGACCTATATGGGCGCGCATATCAAGATGAAGGACAGCGGGGAGACGCTGACGTTCCTGTTTCCGAAATCCAGCGTCACCATGACCGACATTTGGCATACCGTGGGATTGCGCGGCACGTCCTCCAATCAATATTCGGTCACTGATTTGTTTGTCCCCGAGGAACGGGCGTTGCGGCGTGACGATCCGAAGCACCGGCGAGAGCAAGGGCTGCTGTATCGTTTCACCAGTGGACAGCTTTATTCGATCGGGTTTGGCGGTGTCGGGTTGGGCATCGGGCGGGCGGTGCTGGATGAGTTCCTGAAGCTGCCGTCCGGCAAGACCGCGCGCGGCGCCAGCAAACCGATGTTTCAGAATAACGTTATCCAGTCACAGGTGGCGCAGTGCGAGGCGCGCTGGCGCTCGGCGCGGTTGTTGCTGCATGAGGCCGCCGACATCGCCTTCGCGCATATCGAGCAGCATGGCGAAATGACCCTGGAACACCGCGCCCAAATTCGCCTCGCCTCTACCTGGGCTATTCAATCGGCGCGCGAGGTGGTGAACACGCTGTATCACGCCGCCGGGTCGATGGCGGTGTTCGAGGAAAACCCGTTCGAGCGGCGGTTGCGCGATATCCATACGGTTGCGCAGCAGTCGCAGGGACGGCAAATTCACTTCGAGACGGTGGGGCAATTGATGTTGGGCCAGCCCGCCGAGAATTTTTTCTGAGGAGAACGGGGATGCCGGCGGAATCGCTCAATCACTACACGATCCAGGCGCGGGACATGGAGAAGACCAAGGATTTCTACGAGCGGATCGTGGGTCTGACGGTCGGCGACCGTCCCCCGCTGAATTTTCCGGGCTATTGGCTGTATTGCGGCGGGGTGCCGACGGTGCATCTGCTGGGGTATCAGGCCCAACAGAAAATCATTCCCGACGGTCCGTCCTACCCCGCCGAAACCGGGCGGTTGGATCACATCGCGTTTTCGTGCACGGGCTTGAAGGACATGCGGGCGACGCTGAACGCGCATGGGGTCAAATTCGACGAGCGGGTGCTGCCGCGGATGAACATGACGCAGTTGTTTTATTACGATCCCGATGGCATCGCGGTGGAATGCAATTTTCCGCCGTCCGAGACGGAAGCGCGCGCGGCGGAATAGTTGGAGCGGGTGGAGGGAATCGAACCCTCGTGGCCAGCTTGGAAGGCTGGAACTCTACCATTGAGCTACACCCGCGACAGCCCATGTTTTAGGGGGTCGCGGGTTTCGGTGCAACGGGAAATCAGGCGAACGGGGAGTAAGGCGGGGGATGCAGGCGGCGTTCCATCCGCTCCAACCGCTGCTCCACGCGGTCGAGGACAGAGGTCAGGCTTTCCGGTTCGATCAAATGCCCGATCTGGGCTTCGATGGGCGTGAGGCGCAGCAGCATGTCGCCAAGGTCGTCGGCGATGCGGTTCATGCGGAGGTCGAGGCGATGCAGCACCGCCAGCGGTAGGTCATTGGTGTCCAAATCTGGGTTCCCGGATGGACGGCTTTCAATCTGGAAAGGTCAGCACTGGCGGGCGCGATTCGCAACCGCGGGTCAGGTCAGCAGCTTCAATCCCGCGAGTCCGCTCGAGGCGGTCGGGCCAAGATCATGCAGCAGTGCCACGGACGACCCGGACCCATGTCCCGTGGGGTCAAAACCGATGGAAAGACCGGTAGCAGACCCCCCGCTGGCGATGATGAACGTGTTCGGAATGGCGAAGGCGGTGGCCGCGCTGATGTTCGCGCTGGCCAGCAGCGATCGCAGGTCCAGAAAGTCGGAGGCGGCGTTGAAACCGTATAAATCGCTGACCACGCCAGCCCGCAAAACCACCGCGTTTGATCCTGAGCCGCCGATGAACTGGATCGTGCGGCTCGCGGAACCGGGATCGATGCTTTGACCTTGGGTGCAAACGAGGATGGGGGGCGTGCTGAAGGCCGGGGCGCGGCCCGAAGGGGGAACGAAAGGATCGTTGGCACCGGCCAGGGTGATCGCGGGGATAACCGAACCCATGCCATTGGCGCCGCTGTAGACGATCGCGCTCGCCGCGCCAGTGGCGGCGAAAGATATTACAACGGACTGACCGTTGACGTAGTCGAACGTTTCCCTGAGCAGCCGTCCGGTGTTATTGGGGCCGGAGAACGAGGAAATCGTTTCGATGACCTTATCGGTCGGGTTGTAGGCATAGAGGGTCGAGGTGCCGTCGGTGTTGTTGATCGTATCGGAAATTTTTTTACCGGTGCCGTTCGCGGCACTGTATTCGGACACCGCCTCGGTCACCGTCGC
>JAYVXQ010000012.1:0-2816 GCA_043785025.1 Acetobacteraceae bacterium | reverse complement strand
GCACCAGATGATCGGTCACGCCGCCCAATCGCGCGTTCAGCGCGGCGTCGGTGCGCCATATCCGGCCCATCGCGATCACCCCTTTGGCGACGATCAGTGTGCCCGGCGTAAGCGCGGGATCCAGTCCGCCCGCGAGGCCGAAGCTCACCAGACCCGCGGCGCCGTTTTCCAGCAGCCGCCGCGCCGCCTGGTATGCCCCCGCCGTTGTTCCGCCGCCCGCCGCGACCGGCCAGCCGGAATGGCGGGCGATCCGCGCCTCGGCGGTCAGGCCCGTCACGAAGGCGGGAACAGCCCAATTGCCGGGGGGGAGAAGGGTGTCCATGGTGAGGGGGAGAGTGTCATAGTGTCCCCTTGCACGCGAGTTTCCGTTCATGGCCAAACTCCCAACGCGCTACCCGGATCTGCGCGACCCGCAGGCTCGCCCGCGCCACACCGGCATCGCCAGTTTCTTTCGCGCCGTCATCGCGGATGATCCGGCTGAGGCCGATATCGCGTTGATCGGTGTTCCCTTCGACGGCGGGGTTACGCACCGCTCGGGCGCGCGCCATGGCCCGCGCGCGTTGCGGGAGCAATCGACGCTGTTGCGCCGCATCAACACCGCGACCGGCGTCAGCCCTTTCGCCGCGGCGCGGGTGCGCGACCTCGGCGATTGCTGGTTGGAGTTTCCGTATGAGCTGACCGGCGCGTTGGATGAAATCGCCACGTATTACCGCGCGATCCACGCCGCCGGCGCGATCCCGGTATCAGCCGGGGGCGACCATTCAATCAGCCTGCCGATCCTGCGCGGCATCGCGTCGCACCGGCCGGTTGGCATGGTGCATATCGACGCGCATTGCGACACTGGCGACGACTACATGGGCTCCCGCTTTCACCACGGCGCTCCGTTTCGCCGCGCGGTCGAGGAGGGTTTGCTGGATCCCCGCCGTGTGATCCAGATCGGTATTCGCGGCACCACGAACGATCCGAATATGTGGGGTTTTTCGCAGGAGTCGGGCATGCGGGTTCTGGGGATCGACGAGTTCACGGATAAGGGTTGGGCGTATGCGGTGGAAGAGGCTCGCCGTGTGATCGGCTCCGGGCCGGCTTACCTGAGTTTCGACATCGACAGTCTGGACCCGTCGGAGGCGCCGGGGACCGGCACGCCTGAGGCTGGCGGCATCACCGCGCGGGAGGCACTGCGTTTGCTGCGCGGTTTGCGCGGGTTGGATTTTATTGGCGGCGATTTGGTGGAGGTCGCGCCATCGTTCGATCCGGGCACGCTGACGGCGTTCAATGGGGCGTCGCTGTTGTTTGAGATTTTGTGTTTGGTGGAGCAGGCGTGGCGCGAACGGCGGGAGTTGGTTTGATTCGTGATTTCGCGCGCCGCCGCCGGCCAATGACCAGCTGAAGTACCCGATGGAAAAGTCACCGGTTACGACAGCTGGTCTTAAACCCCTGGAACCGCCGTTCAACCTTTCCGGCGGCGGGCCGATCAATGGCAGGGTACCGGGCTCTGGCACGTTCTGACCAAACACCGCGATACAGCCAAGCGGGCACAGTGTATCCGTGAACGTCGGCGTCGTGCCGGTCAGCGGAACGAATATCTCGCCATTGAACGGGCTGACCGCAACCGAGTGAAAGTTGTTCTTGCCCGCGCCCAACAGTGTCAGATCGATCGTTTGCAGCGTCGCGTAGTTCGCGTCGCTGATGATGCTGATCACCCGATCGCCCCCGGCCATTACGCCCGTGACGTAATAGTTCCCGCTGGCCGGATCGTACCAAAGCTCATCGGTTCCTGAAACCGATCCGATCAGCGTGACGATCGAACCCAGGCCGGCCGGATTAAGAATCACCGTTTGAGAGCCGGCCGTGCCGCAACCCACCATCAGATTGCCGCTCGCGCCCAAACCGAGGCCGGTCGGCCCGCACGCGGCGATCCCAAGCGCCGTGAAGTTATAGGCGCGCAACGCGACACCCGCCGCGCTGAACTGCTGCACCCCTCCCGAGTCCGTCGCGCCGAACCGCGGCACCGAAACGAAGAACGTGCCCGTCGCGGGGTTCCACTCGGATTGTTCCAACCCGCCAGCTGGATTGGTCTGCGCCGGCACCGTGATCGCCGTTTTAACCAGCGCCGGCGCGGTCGGCGTCGCCGTGCTGATCAGCGAGGAAAACGCCGGGGAGTTTGCGTTGTTGGCGGTGAACAGCAGTTTGTTGGTGGGCGAGTAGGCCATTTCGTCGACGCGGCGCGCCCCACCGCCGGTGTTCACCGTTCCGGTCGCGATCGGCGCCGCGGGATTGGTGACGTTGAACGACCGTAACACGCTGCCGCCATCGCCGGCGTATAAGGTGGCGACGCCGCCCGAGTTGACGACGACAACGCCATCGGCGCCCGAAACGCTCGTCGTCGCTCCCTGGCCCGCGAAACCGGTCGCGCGCCCGAGGAACGTATTGCTCGCGCCGCTGAATATGTCGACGCTCGCGTTGGACCGGTCGGCGATTTAGTAATACCCGGTGACCGGGTCGACGAAGCCGATGTCGAACGCTGTGAACGCCCCGCCCGGCTGGACGTTGGCGCCCGACGCCGGGACCCCGATCGTCGTGAGCAGGCCATAAGTCGGAACCGCGAGCGCGCCCGCCGACGTGACCGCCAACATCGACGCCGCGAGCAAGCCCCGCTTCATCGCCGCCCCTTCTCGATTTTTGAACACACGACGTTCGTTCCCTGGGCCTGGTCGCTACGGCGCCGCGGCGATGATCTTTGGACAGTGTGACATGATTTTTTGTTATCTTTTATCCCCGCTGGTTTTTTTCAACACGCCTGGATCGCCTTACCAGCG
>JAYVXQ010000011.1:0-2820 GCA_043785025.1 Acetobacteraceae bacterium | reverse complement strand
CGATGCTCGCGCTGCTGGCGGCGTTGACGGTCATGCCGATGATGGCGCACGGGCAAACCACCGCGTCGACGGCGCCAGCGCCGGGTGCGCGCGCGTCCGAGGGCGCGGACAAATCGCGCCGGATCAATCCGTCGGAAACCCCCACCGATCCCGTGGTCGGCAGCGTCGATGGCCGGCTGATTTATTTGTCCGACCTGTCGCGCGCATCCAAATCGCTGCCGGAACAACTGCGCGATCTGCCGTTCGAGGCGATCATGCCCGTGCTGCTGGACCGCATGATCGATCATGAGGCGCTGGCGATGGTCGCGCGCCGCGCGGGCCTCGATCGGCGGCCGGAGATCGAGCGGGAAATACGCACCGCTCAGGACGCGGTGCTGGAGAGCGCGTGGCTCGCTGACATAACCCAGGCGAAGGTGACGGACGCGGCGATCAGCGCCGCGTACAACCGGCAATTCGCCAATCGGCCCGCGACGGATGAGGTGCGCGCGCGCCATATTCTGGTGGGCAGCGAAAGCGAGGCGAAAAAGATCATCCAGGAACTGCGTAACGGCGTGGATTTCGTCAACATCGCGCGCGTGGTCAGCAAGGATCCCGATGGCAAGAATGGCGGTGACCTCGGGTTCTTCCGCCGCGATCAGGTGTGGCCGGGCTTCGCGGATGTCGTGTTCTCATTGCAGCCGGGCCAGATCGGTCCGATCCCCGTTCATAATGAATTCGGCTGGCATGTGATCAAGCTCGAGGAACGGCGTTTGGTCGCACCGCCGACGTTCTCCGAGGTGCGGGATCAGCTGCGCCAGTCGCTGATGACCGAGGCGATTCGCGAGGCGATCACCGAAGCCCGCGGCAAGCTGATCATCCGCCAGTTCAATCTTGATGGGTCGGAGGCGGGCTTTATTTCGCAGTTGTCGGATCCGCGCCCGGATAGCGCGCAATAGAGTGCGATCGGGTCGGTTTGAAATCAAACCGGCACGTCAATCGCCCTCGTCAAATAATTCAGCCGGTGACGATCCGCCCGCCGGTCATCGGCGCGGGCACGCCGGTGGTCCCGGGAAAACTCAGCGGCAGCCCTTTCGACACGCGCACCGCGAGGTAGGCGAAGCACTGCGCCTCCAACGCGTCGCCGTTCCAGCCAACGCTTTCGACGGGATCGACCGGCTCGCTCAGGACCGAGCGGAGCATGGTCATGATCGCGGGGTTGCGCCGCCCGCCGCCCGAGACCAGCCAGCGCGAGGGACGGGCGGGAAACGACGCGACGGCGACCGCCACGCCGGTGAACGCGGTCAGGGTGGCGGCGCCATCGGCGGCGGTCAGGAATTCCAGCCCGCTGGCGTCGATCGCGCGGGTGAAATCCAGCCGGTCCAGGGATTTCGGCGCCTGGCGGGTGAAATAGGGATGTTTCATCAGCCGGCTGAGCACCTGCGCATCGACCATCCCGGACGTGGCCAGCACGCCGTCGCGATCGAAACTCTCGCCGGTCTGGCGCATCATCCAATCATCCAGCGGCCCGTTGCCCGGACCGGTATCGCAGGCGATCAGTTCGCCGGATTCGCCGATCCAGGTGACATTGGCGACCCCGCCGATGTTCAGCACCGCCAAAGGGCGCGGCAGCCCGGCCGCGAGGGCGCCGTGGTAGACGGGCACCAGAGGCGCGCCCTCCCCACCCGCCGCCACGTCGTCAGTGCGGAAATCATGCGCGACCGCGATCCCGGTTTCGCGCGCCAGCAAGCCGGCGTCGCCGATCTGCCAGGTCCGCTTCTGATCCGGTTGATGCAGGATGGTCTGACCGTGGAAACCGATCAGGTCGGCGGGTTTTTTCAGGGCTTTGACGGCGCGGACATGCACCTCGGTCAGGCGCGCCGACGCGCTGACGATGCGGCGATCGGCCGGGTCCAACTCAGGTGCGAGATCGAGGATTTCGCGCAAATCCTGACGCAGGCCCGCGTCATAGGGGATCGTCAACGTGGGCCCGAACGCCGATATGGTATGGCCGTCGGTCTCAATCCACGCGGCGTCGACACCATCCAGAGACGTCCCGCTCATGAGCCCGATCGCACGCGCCATATTCCGCTCTCTCCCAAGCCCTGTTAATCGGGCTTCTACACCACTCCAGCACGAGTTCTCCAGCATGGGCACCGACGCCGATTTTCTGTCCGAGGCCGCGGCGCGCGGCTTCATTTTTCAGTGCACGGACCAGACGGCGCTGGCCGCGTTGATGAAAACCGGCCCGATCCGCGCCTATATCGGCTTTGACTGCACCGCCGACAGTTTGCATGTCGGCAGCCTGGTGCAGATCATGATCCTGCGGCTGTTACAAAAATATGGGCATACGCCGGTCGTGCTGATGGGCGGGGGGACGACGCGGATCGGCGATCCCTCGGGCAAGGACGAGTCGCGGCAAATGCTGACGGATGAGGTGATCGCCGCGAACATGGCCGGGATCCGGCGCTGCTTCGCCCCATTCCTGCGCTTCGGCGACCAGCCGGACGACGCGTACATGGTCAACAACGCGGATTGGCTGGATCAACTGTCCTATATCGGATTGCTGCGCGATGTCGGGACGCATTTCACCATCAACCGGATGATGACGTTCGACTCGGTGAAATTACGGCTGGATCGGCGGCAGCCGCTGACCTTCCTCGAATTCAACAACATGATTCTGCAAAGCTATGATTTTCGCGAGCTGCACCGGCGGCATGGCGTGACCTTGCAGATCGGCGGGTCGGATCAATGGGGCAATATCGTTTCCGGGATGGAGCTGACGCGGCGCAGCGACGCCAAACCGGTGTTCGGCCTGACCACGCCGCTGATCGCGACCGCGTC
>JAYVXQ010000010.1:0-2822 GCA_043785025.1 Acetobacteraceae bacterium | reverse complement strand
TCACCGAAATGCCGTGGCCGAAGCCGACGGTGTAGTTCACCGCCTCCCCCCACGTCGCCTCGGACCGGGCGATGGGGCGCGAGGCCTCGCGCAATTCGATCGGCACGCGGTCGAACATGCCCATGTCGCGCAGCCAGGCACGCTGGCGGGTCGCGCCGATCTGATGCGCCATCCGGGCGGCGCCGAGGTTGGAGGAATAGGCCAGCACCTCGGGCAGTGCCAGCACGCGGTGCTTGCCCTCGAAGTCGGAAATCGTGAAGCGGCCGATGTGGATTTCGTTGGCGGCGTCAAACGAGTCCCAGATATGCACCTGGCCGGAATCGAGCGCCATCGACAGGGTCTGGAGTTTGAACGTGCTGCCGGGTTCATAGGTGCCGGTCAGCGCGCGGTTGAAGCGGTTGTCCTTGCTGGCGGCGCCGAAGGTATTGGCGTCGTAGTCGGGCAGCGAAACGAGCGCGAGCAATTCGCCGGTGTTGACGTCCATCACGATGCCGGCCGCGCCGATCGCGCCGAACATGGTTTTCGCGGCTTCCAGTTCCTCCCGGACGATGTTCTGCACGCGGGTGTCGATGGACAGGCGCATCGGCTGCCCGCCCTCGCGGATTTGCTTGTCGAAGGCGAGTTCGACGCCGGCGACGCCGTTCTCATCGATGTCGACGCCGCCGATCAGATGCGCGGCGACCCGGCCCTGGGGATAAGCGCGCTGCTGCGTCTGGCGGAAATCGACGCTGGGGATGCCCAGATTGTTGATCGCGGCTTCTTCGTTCGGGGTGATCTGCCGCTCGAGATAGACGAACTTCTTACTCCGATCCGTCAGCCGCCGGATCGTCTGGGCTATGTTCAACCTGGGCAGCACGGTCTTCAACTGGCGCGCCGCCTCGGCCGCGTCGCCGACGGCGTTGGGATCGGCGTAGACCGAGCGTGTGGGTTGCGAGATCGCCAGGGGCAGTCCCGTCCGATCGACGATCATCGCGCGCTGACCCGGCATCACCGTTTCGGTGATCGGCCGCAGGACGGCGTTGGCGGTGTGCGGCAGGCGGTCGGGCACCACGCGCGCCTCGACCGGGTGCAGGACGGTCACCCACGCGACGCGAACGCAAACCACGGCGAACAGAGCGGCGAAGGCGGCGGCGGCGATGACGAGGCGGCCGCGCGTCCGATCCTCGGCGATCCGGCGGCGCTTATCGGCGGGGGTGACGTGGAAATGCTCCATCCGCAGCACGGCGTCGCGCGGCGTCGCACCCCGGCGCATGCGCATCTGGCGGAAGCCGCGGCCGAGGAAAGAGGGGTCGCCGGGATTATCGGGGTTGGACATGGCGGGACCTCACCGGCCGGACCAAACGGCGCTGACGGGCGTCGGCATCGGCTGGGGCAAGGGCACGACATTATGCGCCATGCCCAACAGGGAGCCTCCGGCGGGGGATTGCGGGCGGGTGGATTGGGCCACCGGTCGCGCCTGGATTGGCGCGGACGTCGCGGACGCCATCGGAGGGGCGGGTTGCGGGCGCGCCTGAAGCGGCGGTTGGGCTTGCGCGACGACCGCCTGTACCGGGCGTTGCGGCGCCGGTTGGGCCGGTTTTGGCCGCGGCTCCGCTGAGGTCAGCGCGGGGCGGGCTGCTTGCGCCTGCAATGGCGGTGCCCCCGCCGTCTGTAAAGGCGGCGCCCCCGCCGACGGAGCGGCTTGGGTGATGGCGAGGCGGCGGGCGGTCTCGGCACCCGGCTCCGGGATCGTTCCGCGCGGCGGCGGGATCGTTCCGCGCGGCGGCGGGCTGGCCGGTTTCGCGGCTTGCATCGTCACGGCCGCGGGTTTGGGGATGTCGCCGGTCAGCGGAGCGGACAGCGGGCCAGTCAGCGGAGCGGACAGTTGGGCGGTCAGCGGAGCGGACACCGGGAGCGAACGCGCGATCGCGGCGTCGCTTTGGATCGGTTTCCGTATCACCGGTGCCGGGACGGCGGCGACCTGCACGCCAACACCGGCTTGCTGCTCGGCCGCCTCCATCGGTTCCTCCGCGGTGAACGCCCTGGCCTCCGGCAGACGGCCAGCGAGTTCGGTCAGGCGGACGAATTGCGTCGGCTGGATGGTCTGCAAACCCAGATACTCGTCGGAGTATTTGCGCATCTGCTCCGGCTGGCCCAACCGGATCCAGTCGTCGAGCTTGCGGCGGCTTTCGGCGCGTTGGATGTCGGTCTGTTTGCCCAACTCGACGATGCGCTTATCCATCAGTTCGACTTCGTGCTTGGCATAGTAAAGATAGATGAACGAGCCGAACGCGAGCGCGCCGCACAGGATGGTGATGGGCCGGATCATGGGGCAACCGATCGGTAAAGGGCCGGAATGAACACGATGAGGGAGGAGATCATGCCAGCGCCTCCAGACACTCGACGGCCCGCAGGCGTGCGGAGCGGGCGCGGGGGTTCGCGGCCGTCTCCGACGCCGAGGGGCGCACGGCTTTGGGGGTCAGCAGGCGGAAGCGGGCGCGCGCGGTGCCGGCGTTGGACAGGCCGCGCGGATCGTGCCGGGACGGCGACGGCGCGCGCCCGGCGATCCCGGACATGAAGCGTTTGACGATCCGGTCTTCCAGCGAGTGGAACGACACCACGACGATCCGCCCGCCGGGGTTCATCAATTGGGCCGCCTGGTGCAGGCCGCGTTCCAGCTCCCCGAGTTCGTCGTTCACCGAAATGCGCAGCGCCTGAAACGAGCGCGTCGCGGGGTCATGGCCCGACGCATCGCGCGGCAGCACCGAGCGGATGATGCTGGCGAGGCGTCCGGTCGTCTCGATCGGGGCTTCAGCGCGCGCGCTCACGATCGCCCGGGCGAT
>JAYVXQ010000009.1:0-9226 GCA_043785025.1 Acetobacteraceae bacterium | reverse complement strand
AACAAACGCGGACCTTGATCGCGTCATTCGCTCAGGAGCACACACCTGAGCGCATAAAGATGCGCGATCAAACAGAGCCGTTTGCGTAAGCGAACAGCCCTAAACCGCGCGCCGCATCACGCTCAACGCCTCCTCAACCATCGGCGCGGTCACGTCCAAATGCAAACAGGCGCGGCCGCGCCACGCATCCGACACCGAAACCATCACCCCCGCCTGACGCAACCGCGCCGCGAACTCGCTTGCTTTCAACCCGGTGCCGCGTGTGTCGAAAAACACCAAATTGGTCTCGGGAGTCTCCACCGTAATCCCAGGAATTTGCGCCATGCCCCGCGCCAGAACAGCGGCATTCGCGTGATCCTCCGCCAGCCGATCCACGTGATGCACCAACGCATAAGAACAGGCCGCCGCGTTCATCCCACCCTGGCGCATCGACCCGCCCAAACGCTGCTTCCAGCGCCACGCCTCGCCAATGAAATCCGCCGGCCCCGCCAAAACGGCACCCAAGGGCGCCCCCAACCCCTTGGTGAAATCCAGCCACACCGTGTCGCAATCCGCGACGATATCCGACGCCGGCACACCCAAAGCCACGGCGGCATTCATCAACCGCGCCCCATCCATATGCACCGCCATGCCGTTGCCATGCGCGACCGCCGCGACCGCCCGCAAATCGGCGACGGACCAGCACGCCCCTCCCCCTTTATTGGCCGTCTGCTCGACCTCCACCAGCTTTTGCGGCGGAGCATACCGCGACACCGGCCGGATCGCGTCCTCCAACGTCGCCGCCGAGAACATCCCGCGCGCCCCACTCAATCCCTTGATCATCACCCCGGCGATGGCCCCCGGCGCGCCCGCCTCGCTGGATTGGATATGCGAGTCCTCATGCGCGAGAATCTCATCACCCGGCCTGCAATGTGTCGCGATCGCCACCTGATTGCACATCGTTCCACTGGGCAAAAACATCGCCGCTTCCTTGCCCAGAAGAGCCGCTGCGCGGTCGCATAATTCCCAGACACTGGGATCGGACCCGCCTTGCTCGTCGCCAACCTCAGCCCGCAGCATCGCCTCCTTCATGCCGGCAGTGGGCCGGGATTGCGTGTCGGAATACAGGTTGATCCGCACGGGAATGGAGAAATCGAAGCGTTTGGGGGCGTGGTTCATGATCCGGTCCCTGTCATCGGCGAGGCAACCTTATCAATACAACGGATCAACCCAAACGTGGCAACGCCCGCCATTGCCGCGCGACAGCGGTCATGCCACACGGGCGCCAACCCGCCAGGGAGGGAAACACACCATGCGTCCAGCACGCCTCGCCGCCATCATGTTCATCGCGACCGCGCTGCTGGCCGGTGCCGCTCACGCGCAAACCGTCAAGGTCGGCGTCATCAACACCTATTCCGGCCCCCTCGCCGCCGCCGGCGATCAGATCGAACGCGGCATCAACCTGTATATGAAACTGCACGAGGCGGACCTGCCAAAAGGCGTGAAAATCGAACTGGTCAAACGCGACGACACCGGCCCGAACCCCGAGGTCGCCAAACGCCTGGCGCAGGAATTAATCGCGCGCGAGAAAGTGCGGTTCCTGACAGGCGTCGTCTGGACACCGAACGCGCTGGCGATGGCCCCGCTGGTAACCGAGGCGAAGATCCCCTTCATCCTGATGAACGCGGGCACCGCCATCGTCACGACCAAATCGCCGTACATGGCCCGCGTGTCCTTCACCCTCTGGCAATCCTCCTACCCCATGGGCACATGGGCCGCGACGCATGGAATGAAATCCGTCTATACGCTGGTGTCGGATTTCGGACCAGGCCTGGACAGTGAGGCGGCGTTCACCAAATCCTTCACCGCCGCGGGCGGAACGATCGCGGGCGCCGTCCGCATGCCCGTGGTGACACCGGATTTCGTTCCCTTCCTGCAACGGGCGAAAGACGCGAAACCCGACGCGGTCTTCGTCTTCGTCCCCGCCGCCAAAGCCGCCACCTCACTCATGAAAGCCTTCGGCGACCTGGGCCTCCGCGACGCCGGCATCAAACTGATCGGACCCGGCGATCTGACCACCGACGAGGAACTCCCAGGCATGGGCGACCCCGCCTTGGGCACGCTGACCATGCATCATTACAGCGCCGCCTCCGGCCTACCGGCCAACAAGGCGTTCGTGACGGCCTACAAAGCCATGTATGGCGAGAAAGAGGAACCCGGCTTCATCGCCGTCGGCGCCTTCGACGGCATGGCCGCGATCTTTCACGCGGTGATCGCGCAAAAGGGCCAGCCCGACGCCGACAAAACGATGGAACTGTTAAAGGGTTGGCGCCACGAAAGCCCGCGCGGACCGATCATGATCGATCCGGAAACCCGTGACGTGGTGCAGAACGAATATCTGCGCCGGGTCGATCGCGTTGGCGACCAGTTGCGCAACGTGGTCATCGAAACCTTCCCGATGATCAAGGACCCCTGGAAAGAACTGAACGCCGCGAAGTAACCGCGATGGATCTGATCCTGCCGCCGTTGATCAGCATCCTGTTCCACGGCCTCGCCTTCGCGATGGTGCTGTATCTCGTCTCCGTCGGCCTGTCGTTGACGATGGGGCTGATGGGGTTCGTGAACCTCGCGCATGGCGCCTTCGCGATGGGCGGAGGCTATGTCGCGGTCACCCTGATGAACCAATACCAGGTCCCGTTTGGCCTCGCGTTGGCGGGCGCCTTCCTGGCCGCGGCGCTGGCCGGCGCGATCCTCGAACGCACACTCTACGCCAGGCTGTATGGCGCCAGCGAGTTGGAACAAGTGCTGTTCACCATCGGCCTGATCTTCATGGCGGGCGCCATCGCGCGGAAAATCTTCGGACCCGTGGCGCTGCCGGTGCGCCTGCCCGCCTTACTGAGCGGCCAGCTCGATCTGGGTTTCCGCGTTGTGCCGCTGTATCGCGCCTTCCTGATCGGCGTGTCGTTCATCCTGATTATTTTGTTATGGTTGGGGATCGAGCGCACACGCTTCGGCGCCAGCCTGCGCGCATCCGTCGATAACCGCCGCATGGCCGAATCGATCGGCATCGACACCAGCCGCCTGTTCACGCTGACCTTCGCGTTGGGCTCCGGCCTCGCCGCGTTCGGCGGCGGTCTCGGGGCCGACATCCTGCCGATCGATCCCGGCTATGCCGTCACCTGGCTGGTGTATTTCCTCATCGTCGTCGCGGTCGGCGGCCTCGGCTCCATCCGCGGTCCGTTCTTCGCCGCCTTGCTTCTGGGCGTTGGCGACACCGCCTGCAAATACTGGGTGCCGGAGTTCGGCGCGTTCTTCATCTACGCCGCCATGATCGGCCTGCTGATGTGGCGCCCGTCCGGCCTGTTCGGCCGCGCATGAACGACGCCGTTACGCTATCCTTACACCAGCACCGACCCCGCTGGCCCGAGGCCCTGCCCTGGCTCATCGCCCTCGCCGTGTATGTCCTGTTTCCCGATCAACTGCCCTTCGCCAGCCAGATCCTGATCACCATCCTGTTTGCCCTGTCGCTCGACCTCGTATTGGGTTTCGCCGGCATCGTGACGCTTGGCCACGCCGCGTTTTTCGGCACCGGAGCCTACGCCGCCGGAATTTTCGCGATCCATGTCTCGCAGCACCCGCTTGCAGGGTTGGCGATCGCCGCCCTCGCCGCCGCGATCATCGGCGCGGCGTCCGGGCTGATTATTCTGCGCACGAAAGGGCTGACGCAGTTGATGCTGACCCTGGCGATCGCGACCCTGCTGGCCGAGGCCGCGAATAAAGCCAGCACCCTCACCGGCGGCAATGACGGCCTCCAGGGCATCGAAATCTCTCCGATATTGGGAATGTTCCGCTTCGACATGTTCGGCCGCGCCGGATATCTTTATTGCCTGATCGTGTTGTTCTGCGCGTGGCTGTTCCTGCGCGTGCTGCTGGCCTCGCCGTTCGGTCAATCGCTGGTCGGCATTCGCGAAAACATCGGCCGCATGCGCGCGATCGGCGCGCCCGTCGAAACCCGGCTGCTGATCGCCTACACGATCGGCGCCGCTTTGGCGGGCCTCGCGGGCAGGCTGCTGACCCAGACCACGCAATTCGTCGGCCAGAGCGTGCTGAGTTTCGAACGCTCCGGCGAAATCGTGATCATTCTGGTGTTCGGCGGCGTCGGCCGGATTTACGGCGCCTTCATCGGCGCCGCGTTGTTCATGATGGCCCAGTACCAATTGTCGAAAAGCGACCCGCTGTTCTGGAATTTCTGGATCGGCCTGATCCTGGTCCTGACCGTGCTGTTCGCGCGCGGCGGGATCCTCGGCCTGATCGACAGGGTCCGCGGCAAATGACCGCCGCCCTGGAAACCATCGGCCTGTCGAAAAAATTCGGCGCGCTGTCGGTCGCGGAGCGCATCGATTTCCGCCTGGAACCGGGCGCCCGTCACGCGCTGATCGGACCCAACGGCGCGGGAAAGACCACCTTCGTCAATCTGCTGACCGGTCAACTCCGCGCCTCGGGCGGGCGCGTGAAGCTGCATGGCCGCGATATCACCCGGCTCAGTCAGGCGCGACGGCAACATCTCGGCCTCGCGCGAACGTTTCAGATCAACAATTTGTTTCCGGCGCTGACCATGCTGGAAAACACCCGCCTCGCGGTCGCCGAACATCGCGGCTTACTGACCGCGCGGCGCACTTTGATCGAGGAAGCCCATCATCTCCTCACCGTACTGGGCATCGCCAACGACGCGATGACGGAAGTCCGCGCGCTGCCCTACGGCAAGCAACGCCTGGTGGAACTGGCGATCGCGCTGGCGGGCGAGCCGTCGGTGCTGCTGCTGGACGAACCGGCGGCCGGTGTACCCGGCGGGGAAAGCGGGATCATCCTGGACACGATCGCACGCCTCCCGGACACGATGGCGGTACTGATGATCGAACATGACATGAACCTCGTATTCCGCTTCGCCTCCCGCATCACCGTGCTGGTGCGCGGCGCGATCCTGGTTGAGGGCACCCCGGACGAGATCGCCGCCGATCGCCGCGTGCGCGAGGTCTATCTGGGGACCGCCGCGCATGTCTGACCTTCTGACCGTCGAGGACCTGACCGCCGGCTACGGTGCGACGATCGTGCTGGAAGGCGTTTCATTCACCGTCCCCGCCGGCTCCACGCTCGCCATTCTCGGCCGCAACGGTGTCGGAAAAACCACGCTGCTGACCAGTCTTCTGGGCCATACCACGCATCATGGCGGGACGATCCGCTTCGCCGGCCGTTCCATCACCGATCTGAAACCACACCAGCGCGCGCGTCTGGGCTGCGGCTTCGTGCCGCAAGAACGCGAGATTTTTCCCTCATTGACCGTCGAGGAAAACCTCATTGTCGCGGCCCGCGGCACGCCTGGCTGGACGGTGGAGAAACTCTACGCGCTGTTTCCCAACCTCGCCGAACGCCGCCGCGGCATGGGCCATGAATTATCCGGAGGCGAGCAACAGATGCTCGCGATCGGCCGCGCTTTGATGGGCAATCCGTCGCTGCTGTTGCTGGACGAACCGTTGGAGGGTCTGGCCCCGGTCGTCGCCGCGCGCGTGTTCGACGCGCTGCGTCAATTACGCGCCGAGACGAACATCACCATGATCCTGACCGGGCAGCAGGCGCATCAGGTCCTTGGTTTCAGCGACCGCGCGATCATTCTGGATCGCGGACGGATCGTGCACGACGCGGCCTCCGCCGATTTGCTGGCGGACCCGGACACGCTGGCGTCGCTGATCGGTGTGGCGCGATAGAGCGGCTGCTCAGGCCCGCGCCAGCGCCATGAACCGCGCGGCGATCGCGATGTCCGTCGCGACGTTACGGCGCCGGATCGTCGCGTCCTCATCCTCACCCCATTGGCGCATCTGAAATAATTCGTCCATCGCACCGAGTTCATGCGCCAAGGCGGCGTCGATTTTCCCCTCGGCCAAAGCCAGCCCCAATACCAGGCTGCCCAAAGCGGGCACGGCGATCCCAAGACCCGCCAGCCCGTAAGCGTCATACGCCATCACCGCCCGCCGCAACGCCGCGATACTGTCGCGATGCTGCCGGATGGCGGTAATGCCGACCGCCAAACGCAACTCGGCGCCATGCGCCTTGGCCACCCAATCCAGCCACGGCTGCCAACGCGCGTGCTGCAAGTCCACCAGTTCGCGCGGCGCGTCGACGCGATAGCACAGCAGATCGTTCTCGCCGTAGCGCGCGATGGCGTCCGCGGTCGTGATGGGATCCAGCGCGATGCGTTCCCGCGCGGTGCCGGCGATGCGCGTCAGCGGCGTATCGGCGAAGCTCATCTCGCCCCCTTTGGCGCCGCCCGCCGCGCGCCATTCCCCGGCGATCGCCTCGGCCAACGCGGGAGGGCCGACACGCAGCACGCCGCCATTCGGCAGCTTGATCGGCTTTCCGTCCAGCAGGATGCGGAACTCGCCCTCATCCGGTCCCAGAGTCACGGTGTCCCAGAAGCGCTTCACGATTTTCCCTCACGAATGGACATCAGCCAATGGACGATATCGACAGGCACGGCCGGTGACGGCGGTGGCGGACGCGGCGGGAACGAGGCCCCGGCCTGACCCGCGGCGCGCGCCTGCGCCAGCGCCTCCGGGCAGCGATCCGGACCCGCCACGACGTCTTTACCGCCCAAAATCAGGCCGGACAAAAGACCCGCACCGGTGGACGGAGAAATATCCATTTTAACCCCCGGCGCGTGCCACGGGCCGGTCACGCGAAAGGGCACCGCCAGGCCCGTGCCGCCGATCGCCGCGCGCGGGCGCAACCGCAGCGACAGCGTCTCCCGCCCCAGATCAATGTCGCCCTCGCCGTCAACCTGCACCGAAGCCGTGTTCAGCGTCATCGCGCGCAACGCGGCGATCCCCGTGGAGGCATCGGCCCGCAGCGCCAAACAGCGCAGCTCGGTGGTGCCGCCCTTGCTCAACCGCGGCAGCCGTAGCGAGGCCAGCCAGGCATCGATCGCCCCGGCATCGGCCTGACCATTCTGCATCGCGAGGCCAAGCCAGCCCGACGCCGACGCCGCCAGCGCATGCGGCGTCTCGCCCGTCGCGGACACATCGCCCGCCAGCGCGCCCGTCCCCGTCAGCGACGGCGGCAGCCCAACCAGAGCCAGCAGCGGTTTGACCGCGACCTCGGGCGCGTGAAGCACGGCATGAACGGCCGGGGGCGCCAAGGCCGCGTCCGCCTCGATCACCGCCGTCAACCGCCCAGAGGATCCGGTGACGGTCAGCGGATCGAGACGAATGAGCCCGCCGTCCACGGCGAGGCCCATCTCGATCGCGCCGATCTCCTGCCCAGACCACCGCGCGCTGTCGATTTTCACCCGGACATGCGCATCGATCGCGCGCGCCGCGGACCACGGCAAGGGCGTTTCAGAGAAAACTTTGGAGGGACCGGCGGCGCGCGGAACCTCCACGGGCGCACCCGCCGCCGGAACCGGCTTCGCCGCGGGCATACGCAACAGCGCGTCCAAATCCAATCGCGCCGAGGTCACCTGCCCCTCGATCAAAGGCCGCGCACCCGTTGCGAAATTCAAGACGCCCGCGAGGTCGCCCGCGCTGGACGTCACCCGGAATGGCATCGGTCCCGGCGCGTCGGTCAGACGGGTCCGCAGCGACACGGATGTGACTCCTTGCCGCGCGTGCGCGATCACGGCGGCGGGATCCGGCAGATCGATCGCGACATCCACGCCATAGCCGGACAGCGCCAGCGGCCGCCCCACAAGCCCTTTGATTTGGGCATGAGCCGCACCCGCCGCGCCGGTCAGATCGACCTCGACCGGTCCGGACGCGCCGCCAAGCAGCCAGGCAAGACCGCCGGCCCGTCCGGCCAGCGCGATATCAGCGCCTCCCGCCAGCAGCCGCGCGCTGACCTGGATCGGATCCGTGCCCCGCGCGCTGAGGCCAATGTCATGCAGCCGCGCGCCAGAGCCCATACCGGCATGCTCCAGGTCGATGGCGCCGATCGTGAGCGAAAGGGCGCCAATCTCCGGCGCGCCACCCGCCAGGCCCAATTCGACATGCACCGCGACGGTCTTGAGCGCGGCGAGCGTCGGGCCGGGAAACCAGGACATGAACGCGCCCGGATCGGGCATCGCGCCATCCACCGTCATCCGCCCCACGCCGGATGTCAGAGGCGATCCAATGTGCCCTTGCGCGGTCATGGTGGCGCCGTCGGTTTCCAGCTTCGCGACCACTGGCCAGGCGCGCGCCGCGGCGCCGATCTTGATCGTTTCGAGGCCGGTATGGCGGCCGCTGACCTGCATCGCGCGCCCTTGCACCATGATGGTCCCGCTCAACGCGCCCACCCCATCCGTCGTGGTATCGACGGTTAACCGGGGAAGGTCGGCGGCGGCGGTCCGCCCGGAAACGCCGTCACGCCAGAAAATACGGCCATCCGTCAGGACAATATGATGAATAGTGATCGCGAATCCCTCATGCGGCGCGCCCGCCGCGGCGGATGGCGACGCGACCGGGTCCGGCTCGGGCCGCATGAGCCAGTTGCCCCGGCCCGCGGCGTTGGTTTCCAACTGAATATCCGGACGGATCAGGGTGACATCGGCGATGTCGACACTCCGCCGCAACAAAGACGCCAGCGACAGCCGCACGGCGATCCGTTCCACGGTCGCGAAAGCCGGACGCGCGTAGCCCAGAGGATTATCGAGCGCCAGGCCGTCGATCGTGATCGTCGGTGTCAAAGACCAGCCGAACCCGATCGGTCCGGAAATGGTCAAGGTCCGGCCAGTCTGCCGCCTCACGGCCTCGATCAGTCGCGGCTTCAGCGACGCCGGATCCAACAGCAACATCAGCCCGCCGATCCCGAGCCCAACCACGAACAGCAGGACAGCCGGGACAACCAACCAAATCCGGACCCGCCGCACCCCCATTTTTCAGCGCCTCTCGCGTCTGGGCTTACGCGCGGCGGGCGCTTTGAACCCCAGGGTCGCGAAGGTTTCCACCATGTGCGGCGGCAACTCCGCCTCCACATGCAGCGTGCCGCCAGCGGGATGCGGCAGCACCAACGCCCGCGCGTGGAGATGCAACTGCTCGGACAGACCCTCCACCGTCGCGGCGAAGGCATTGTTCTGATCGGGCTTCGCGTATTTCTCATCGCCGAGGATCGGCGCGCGCAGGGCCACGCAATGCACGCGCAGTTGATGGGTGCGGCCGGTGTGCGGCTTCAACTCCAACCAGGCGAGTTTTTGCGCCGCGTGATCCAACGTGCGGTAACC
>JAYVXQ010000008.1:0-2825 GCA_043785025.1 Acetobacteraceae bacterium | reverse complement strand
TGCGGATGGACCCGCTGGAACTGGCGCATGGCTCGGGCCCGCCCGGCCTGCTCGACGCGGTCCGCACGGGCATGGTGCGCGTGGTCAATCACCCTGGCGCGGCGCTGGCCGAATCGCCGGGCCTCGCCGCGTTTCTGCCTGGCCTCGCGCGCGAGTTATTGGGCACGGAACTGATCACACCGAGCCAGGCGACGCTGTGGTTGGGCGAAGGCGCCAATGCCCGGACCGTGCTACGCGATCTGGAGGGTTGGGTGATCCGCCACGCCACCGACGGCGGTTCGATGTCCGTCGTGCCGATGCATCTCTCGCCGGAGGACCGGGCGGCGCTGGCGGCCAAGGTGGCGGCCCATCCGGCGGATTTCGCCGCTTTGCTGGCCCCGACCCCCTCTCTCGCGCCATGCGCCATGCCCACCGGTTTCGAGCCGCGGGCGATCGTGCTGCGCATGTTCCTGGCGCATGACGGCACCGATTGGCGCGCGATGCCCGGTGGTCTCGCCCGCGCCCTGACCGACGAGGATGGCATCGCCGGACGTCTGCCGCGCGAAGCGCTGTCCAAGGACGTTTGGGTGTTGCGCGACGAGTTCGCCTTGTCCCGCCAGATCCCGGCCCTCGACGCGGGCCCCCTCGCGATTCGCCGCACCGCCGGCGATTTGCCCAGTCGGGTGGCGGATAATTTTTACTGGATGGGACGGTATTTGGAGCGGTTGGAGGAAGGCGCCCGCCTGCTGCGCGCCTTGATCCAGCGCGTCACCCGCCCCTCGGCCAGCCCGCACGAAAAAGCCGACATCGCAATGATCAGCGCCTGCCTGCGCGTCGCCGGCATGTCGCGCGGCGAGGACACGTTCGACCATGGCATCGTCGCCCGCAACGCCTCATTATTGGGCGTATTTCGCGTCGAGGGCCCGATGCGCCGGCTGTTGGGCCGGGTCACCAACATGGCGGCGCATCTGCGCGACCGCCTGACCGGGGAGGTGCATACGATCCTCACCCGCTCGCTGCACGACCTGGGTGAGGCGATGCGCCGTCTGCCCCCCGACACCGATCCCCGCGGCGCCGAACACGCGGCGGCGCTGACGGCCGAGATCCTGGAATTCTCCGCCGCGATCTCCGGCCTCGCGGCCGAGAACATGGTGCGCGGCGGCGGCCGTCTGTTCTTCGATTTCGGCCGCCGCGTCGAACGCGCCGAGGCGATCCTGGAACAGTTGACCGAGTTGTTGGACCACCCGCCTGAAAGCGGCCAGGCCGGCCGGATCGAATCGGGCCTGCATCTGGCGCTGGAACTGCGCGATTCCGTGATCACCTACCGCTCACGCTATTTGGCGGTGATGCAGCCCGCCCCGGCTCTGGACCTGATCCTGGCCGATGAGGGCAATCCGCGCGGCCTCGCGTTCCAACTGCTGGCGATGCGTGATCTGCTGCGTCAGGTGACCGAAGAGGGCGATTCGATGCTGCTCGCCGTCGATCGCGCATTGCGCGAGGCGCGGGAGATTGTCCAGGACGTCCTGACCGCGTCCAATCAGACCGCCGCCGCCGGGCGTCTCGGACCGCGATTGAGCGGGCTGATGTCGCTGATCGATTCGGTGTCGGATCGGGTATCCCGCCGCTATTTCACCCTGTTGCCGATCGCGCGCAATTTGTCGGTGGACAGCGATATGCCCGATCAGCCCAACGAACGATCGGGGGCCGCGTGAAATACCGCGTTACCCATATCAGCCGCTATACCTATGGCAGTCCGGTGGATCTGGCCGCGCATATGCTGCATTTGCGCCCGCGCCCGTTGCCCTGGCAGCATATTCTGTCGGAGGAGATCGACGCCGAGCCAACCGGTGCCCGCCGCCGCGACGCCGCCGATCATTTCGGTAATGTCGTGACATGGTTGTTTCTTGACCGTCCGCACGCGGATTTCGTCGTAACCGCGACGTCGCTGGTCGATGTACGGTATCCCGATCCGCCCGAGGAAACCCCGCCGTGGGAGGATGTCGTCGCGCAAGCTCATGCGCGTGACGCGGGCGGTGCGGCGGAATTCCGTTTCAACAGCCCAATGGTGCCCGCGGTGGCCGAGGCGCGCGACTTCGCCGCCCCCTGTTTTCCTGAGGGACGCCCGATCCTGGAGGGGCTGCGCGAGCTGAACAAGCGGATCAACACCGAATTCCGTTTCCGCGCCGGTGTGACAACCGTTTCGACACCGGTCGGCCAGGTCATGAAGCGGCGGGAGGGTGTGTGCCAGGATTTTTCTCATGTCATGATCAGCGCTTTACGCGGTCTGGGGATCCCCGCCCGCTATAACTCCGGCTATATCCGTACGCGTCCGCCCCCTGGGCAAAAACGGCGTCAGGGTGCCGATCAGTCGCATGCCTGGGTTGGCGCGTGGTTGGGCCATCGCCATGGCTGGGTTGATCTGGATCCCACCAACGCGATCCTGGTGAAGGATGAGCACGTGTTATTGGGCTGGGGCCGCGATTACGGCGACGTCAGCCCGGTTCAGGGCGTGATTTTGGGCGGTGGGTCGCATGGTCTGACGGTGAACGTCGATCTGGCGCCGGATGAGGAAGAGTGACGCGTGATCCGGCCCGGTGGACGCCAGTTCGGACGCCTTCGCCAGCGCATCACCCGATCAAGGGAATACACCCGACCGGATGATGCGCGGGCGCGGGATTGTCAGGCGGCTGACCGATGCGTCCGCAGGAACTGTCGAACCCGGTTGATCGTCCGCGCCTTCAACGCCGGCGGATCACGCCACGGAAAGACCGTGATTTCGGCGTTCGGACAAAACGAGGCGACATCGACGGACGATACCAGCGGATGGGCGGGCGTTTCGTCCGGCA
>JAYVXQ010000007.1:0-2826 GCA_043785025.1 Acetobacteraceae bacterium | reverse complement strand
TCGCGCCGATCGAGGCCTATGTGATCGATAAGGCGGCGGAACGGTATTCGAAGATGCGGCTGACCGAGACGTATGGGTTGAACGAATTCACCGCGCTGGTGCGCACCGTCGAACGCAAAGGGGCCGATTTCCGGCGTTGAGCCCCGATGTTTCCCGCGCGTGAGGAGCTGACGATCTGTTTCGCGCATGCCGCGTATCAGATGAAGGCGACATTTGACGCGTTGCACACGGGGATCGCGAGGTTCGGGCGCGTACCGGCCTTGATCGTCGCGCGGCCGGGGCGGATGTCGTGGTCATGTCGGGCGCGCATGGCATCGATGCCGCGGCGTTGGGGGTGATGAAGCCGGCGGCGTATTTGGTGAATGTGGTGCAAGGCGGCTGTGTCGATGAAGCGGTGTTGCGCGCCGGACGGATCGCGCGCGCGGCGCTGGTCGAGCCCCCGATTGGCGGAGTCGCCGTTATGGACGATGCCGAATGTTTGGCTCACACCTCATACCGGTGGGGAAACGACCCGGTATGAGGCGAACGCGATCGAGATTCTGTTGGAGAACCCCGACCGGTTGTGGCGCGGTGAGGCAGCGTTACGTAATCAGATCATTTAGGCGGCGCCAAGGGCTTTTTTCATGGCGCGCAGATTGCCGCGCAGGTTTTTGGTGTAGCGGGTGGTGATGTCCTCATCGGTCACGCCCTCGGACGGGCTGAGGCGGACGATGAGGGTGATCCGGCAATTTTGGTCGTCGAGCGGAATGACCGCGACGGTGGAGCGGTAGTCGGCCATCTCGGGCCGGTCGAGCATCGTGTAGGTGTATGAGAATTGCGATTGCGCGGCGAGGCGTTCGCGGACGACGCGGTTGTCGGGCATCACCAGGGTGCGGATTTTTCCGGCTGGTGTGTCCTCGGTTGTTTCGCTTTGGACGAGGCCGGCCCATTTGCGGATGCCGCCGAAGTCGCCGATGACGGACCAGACGGTTTCGGCGGGGAACGCGAGGTCTTCGAAGGTTGAGATGTCAGCCATTTTGGGGTTTCCTTTTGGTTGATCGGGATTAAACGGCCAGCGCGAGATTGGTGCAAGGTTGTGGGGCTTTGCCCCACGCCCCCTCAGGAGGCCCAGAGTCCCCTTGGGCCTCCTGAACCTTCGCCAGGGACAGGGTCCCTGAACCGCCATTTTTTGGGTCCGTGTGATACGGGGGCGGGCATGTTTCGTGCGGTCCCGGTATCATCGGGTCCCAACAGACCGGGATCCAGGTTCTATCGCCCTTGGCGGAGGTCGATGAGGCCCAAGGGGACTCTGGGCCTCCTCGTGGGGCATGGGGCAACGCCCCATCGCAACCCACACGCGATTGACGCGCCACAATCCGGCTGCCAATGTTGTGATTAATAGTCCAGGGTTGGGCGGGAGAAAACGATGCTGTCGATGACGAAGCGGACCATGGCCGCGCTGAAAATGTTGTCATGCGCGCTGAGCGCGACGATGCTGTGCGCGCTGAGCGCGACACCGGTCCACGCGGCCGATACGATCAAGATCGCGTATATCGATCCTTTTTCCGGCCCCTTCGCGTCTGGTGGCGATGAATTTCTGAAAATCTTCAAGGTGCTGTTCGATCGCGTGAACGCCAAAGGTGGCGCCCTGGGCCGTCAGTTCGAACTCGTGCCGTTCGACGACAAACTGCAACCGGCGGAAGCGTTGATCGCGTTGAAAACGGTGACGGATCAGAACATTCCCTTTGTCATGCAATGCACCGGATCGAATGTCGGCGCGGCGTTGATCGATGGCGTGTCCAAGCACAACGCGCGCAACCCCGATAACCGCGTGCTGTATCTGAACTGCGGCGCGCTGGCGACCGAGCTGACCAATGAGAAATGCGATTTCTGGCAGTTTCGTTTCGCGGGTAATGTCGAGATGCGGGCGGCCACGCGCGTGAAGGCGCTGCCGCCGACGGTGAAGAAGGTCTATTTGCTGAATCAGGATTATCTGTTCGGACAATCGGTGCGCGACGACACGCTGAAATATCTGGCGAAGTTCCGTCCCGATATCGAAATCGTCGGCAATGAACTGATGCCGTTCGGCAAGGTGCAGGATTTCTCGTCCTATGTGACCAAGATCAAGGCCTCGGGCGCGGAAAGCGTTATCACCGGAAACTACAATCGTGACCTGAACCTGTTGATCAAGGCGGCGGTCGATGCTGGCCTGGACGTGCGTTTCGATACGTATCTGGCGCATTTGATCGGCGGCCCCACGGCGATCGGCTCGGCGGGGGAAAACCGGCTGACGTCGATCATGGAATACAGCGCCAATGTCGCCGCCGATCTGAAAGCGGCCGACGCCGAGGCGTTTTCGATCGAATGGCGCAAGCATCACGATACGGATTACTCGGCGCTGAACTTCATCACGATGCTGGATATGTTGCAGATCGCCATTAATAAGGCCGGTTCCACCGATCCTTTGAAAGTGGCGCTGGCGCTGGAAGGCCTCGCGATCAAGGATTTCGCCGGTCAGGATACGTCGATGCGCAAAGACGATCATCAGTTGCAGATGTCGTTCTATGCCGGCGCGTTCACCAAGGATGTGAAATACGACTCGGAGCATACCGGCTTCGGCTGGAAGACCGTCAGCACGGCGACCGCGGCCGATCTGACCTTGCCCACGTCCTGTAAAATGAAACGGCCAGCGAATTAGACCGGCACCGGTCGCGCGGCGATGGAACTCTTTCTCATCTCTCTGCTGAACGGGCTGGTGTACGGCATGTTGCTGTTCATGCTCGCCAGCGGGTTGACCCTGATTTTCAGCATGATGGGCGTGCTGAATTTCGCCCATGCCAGCATTTA
>JAYVXQ010000006.1:0-9280 GCA_043785025.1 Acetobacteraceae bacterium | reverse complement strand
TCCCGGCGAACCGAAATTTCCTGGTCTCGCGATGCTCGGCCGGGTGGAGACCGAGGTGGAACGCGGCGGGAAGATCGAATACGAAACGCGATATTATCTTTGCTCAATCAGGATGACCGCGGAGATATTCGGTCAGGCGGTGCGCGGTCACTGGGGGATCGAGAACCGCCTGCACTGGGTTCTGGATGTCGTGTTCCGCGAAGACCTCGCGCGCCTGCGCAGCGGCAACGCTCCGGCGAACATGGCCATCGTCCGACATGCCGCCCTTAACCTGCTGTCCCAGGCAAAACCCATCACAAGCTTCAAGAACCGGCGCAAGCGGGCGGGTTGGAACGTCGATTACCTGGAAACCGTCATCCGAGGTCGTGCGTGACGTTCAAGCGATTCGCCTGTGGATTACAGGCCGACTGCTTGCTCGTGCATGTGAAAAATTGCAATGTCCACGTGAACAGAATTTATAGCGGCTGGCGGTTCGAGGATATCTGGCTGGATAAATAGTCGCCGCCGGATCGGGCTGGACACTGGCCCAAATAGCGCGGGCATGCAGCCCCGGCTCGGGATCACAGGCACCGGGTATCAATGGTACCCGGCCGGTGGAACCAGGGCTCCTTCGCACTGGACATCGGCGGGTCTCGCGCCCCAGTATCACCGCAACGATACAGGGAGGAAACGGGGACGATGACAAGCCCAGCGCTGTCGGTCGAAGATCTGACTGTCCGTTTCCGCCTCAAGCGTGGCACGTTAACTGCGGTCGACGGAGTCTCGTTTGATATTGGCCGAGGGCAAACCTTCGGACTTGTCGGCGAGTCGGGGTCTGGCAAAACCGTGACCGCCCGGGCGATCATGCGGCTGATCGCGTCGCCACCGGGGGAGGTCGCGAGCGGCCGCATCCTGCTCGACGGGCAAAACATTTACGATTTGAATGACGCGGAACTCCGCGCCGTCCGCGGACGCAAAATGGCCATGGTTTTTCAAGAACCCATGAGCGCGCTCAACCCCGTGTTCACGGTTGGAGCCCAGATTGGTGACGTACTGCGGATCAAACTCGGCCTCGACCGCGCCGCGGCGCGTAACCGCACGATCGAGCTACTGCAACTGGTCGGTATTCCCTCGGCCAGTTCCCGCCTCGACAGCTACGTGCATGAATTTTCGGGCGGGATGCGGCAGCGGGTAATGCTTGCCATGGCGTTGTCCTGCGATCCCGGCATGCTGATCGCCGATGAACCGACCACGGCACTCGATGTCACGATTCAGGCGACAATCCTGGAGCTGATTACCTCGATGATCGAGCGGTTCGGGATGTCGTTGCTGTTCATCACCCATAATCTCGGCGTGGTCGCACATGCGTGCGACAGCATAGGTGTGATGTATGCTTCGCACCTCGTCGAAATGGGGTTGAAACGTGCCATCTTCGCCAACCCGCAGCATCCCTATACTGTTGGACTGCTCGCCTCCATTCCCCGGCTCCACCGCCAGGAGCGTTATCTAACGCCGATTCCGGGTAGTGTCTGCAACATGCTGGATCCGCCGAGTGGCTGTAAGTTCCATCCCCGCTGCCCGCATGCGATGGAGGTTTGCCGGAACGTCACCCCGCGGCTAAAGGAGGTGGCGCCCGGCCATTTCGCGGCATGTCATCTCCACGACAGGCAAGCGGCATGAGTCCGGAAGCCACACAAGTCACCAGCAAAGATCCCGCTCCGCTGCTGGAGGTCCGCAATCTCACGAAGTATTTCACGTTGCGGGGCGACCTCGTGTCACGCATCGCCGGGAAAACGCGCGTTTTAAAAGCAGTGGACGATATCAGCTTCGTCGTGGCCGCAGGTGAAACTCTGGGCCTGGTCGGCGAGAGCGGTTGCGGCAAGTCAACGACGGGACGGTTGATCACGCGGTTGATCGAACCGACCTCGGGCGAAATACGGCTGAAGGGTGAGGACCTTCTGGGGTTCGACCGCCGCCGCATGCGCGGCGCTCGCAAGCAGGTGCAACTGGTCTTTCAGGATCCCTATTCGTCGCTCAACCCGCGCAAGACCGTGATGCAGATCCTTGGCCGTCCGCTGGAGATCCACTTCCCCTCTCTCAGCTGGCGTGATCGCCGCGAAAGGGTGATGGAATTGCTCAACCTCGTCGGGCTCGGCCGTGAGCATTTGGATCGGTACCCGCATGAATTCTCCGGTGGGCAACGTCAGCGTCTCGCCATTGCCCGGGCGTTGGCCGTCGAGCCCGACCTTGTCATTGGCGACGAGCCGGTATCGGCACTGGATGTATCGGTGCAGGCGCAGATCCTCAACCTGTTCCGCGAGCTGCAGGAACGGTTCAATCTGACCTATTTGTTCATCGCCCATGACCTCAGCGTAGTGCGGCACATCTCCGATCGGGTCGCGGTGATGTATGTCGGCAAGATCGTCGAAACCGCACCGGCCGACGCGTTATTCGATCGCCCGCTGCATCCTTATACACGGGCGCTGATGGCAGCTGTGCCGGAGGCGGATCCGGACAAGCCCGCGCCGCGCCTGACTCTGCACGGTGAGTTGGCGACACCGATCGATCCGCCACTGGGCTGCCGTCTTTGCAAGCGTTGCCCGATCGCCACGCCAAACTGCGACATCGAGCCGCCGCCGCTTCGCGAACTCGCGCCCGCGCATTTTGTCGCCTGTCACAATATTTGAATTGTCGTACGGTTCAGCGCTCCGCCAGGCGCGGATCCAGAATGTCGCGCAACCCGTCGCCGAACAAATTGAACGCGAGGACGCTGAAACAGATCGCCAGCCCAGGGAAAATCGCGATCATTGGATGGCTTTCCATGTGATCGCGTGCCGCGCTCAGATCCGCGCCCCAATCGGGTGTCGGTGGCTGTGTGCCAAGACCGAGGAACGACAAAGCGGCGATGATCAGGATCATGTAACCAAGCCTGACTGTGCCGTTGACGATCAGCGGTGACACGCAATTCGGCAGTATCTGGCCCATGGCGATGAGCAAATTCCGTTCTCCCATGACCTTTGCCGCGTCGACGTACTCCTTCTTTGATTCGACCAATGCGACGCCACGTGATAATCGTGCCGCCTCCGGCATGAACGCGAAGCCGAGGGCGAAGACCAGGATTGCGTCGTTCCAGACTCCTTCCAGTTTCCACGCGCGCGCGAGCGTGACGATCAGCAAGTAGAGGAGCAATCCAGGAAACGCGAGAAACCCATCCACCAGCCGCATCGAGATTGAATCGATCCGTCCGCCGTGGAAGCCGGAAAGAATACCGAATGGGACACCGAGAATGAGCCCAAAGGTGACGGCGGCCACGCTGATCGCGACGGTCCGCTGACCACCAACCAGCACGCGGGAATAAATATCCCGTCCGAACTTATCCGTGCCGAAAATATGGTTCGCGCTTATGGGGGCGAGCCGCTCGCGGTAGTTCGGCTTAATCGGATCGTGTGTAATCAGGGCCGGGGTGAACACGCAGACAATCGTCAGAAACGCGATCATCATCGCGCCAAGCGTCGCGGTACGGCTCTTGCGCAATTCCGCGTAGCCGGTCTGTACCGAGGCCCTCAGGCGATGCATTCGCACGCGCCAGGGCGTTTCCGTATCCCCGAGTGTATCGATGCGTTGACGCGCGCGTAGTTGTTGCTCGCTCATTTTCTGAACGCTTCCCGTGCTTCAGCTCAATCCGACGCGCGGATTGAGGACGCGATAGATCAGGTCCACCGCCAGGTTGATGAGTACGACTTTGATCGCCAGCACCAGAACGCCGGCCTGAATCACCGGATAGTCGCGCAACTGGATGGCCTGGTAGATTGTCAGTCCGATCCCTGGCCAGGCGAAAATCGTTTCCAGAACAACGGTGCCTCCCAACAGGTTGGCGAATTGCAAACCACTGATGGTCACCGTCGGAATCAGCGCGTTCCGCAGCGTGTATTTGTAAATCACCCGGCGTTCTGGCAGTCCCAGAGAGCGCGCGGTATCGACGTATTCCTTGTGCAACTCGTCCAGCATGCTGGAGCGCGTGAGACGCGTCGTATAGGCTGCCTGCCGGAAGCCGATCGCGACCATCGGCAGGATCAGGTACCAGATGCTTTTGCCGAAATTCTCGACCGGCGACACGTATCCCGAGGACGGCAGGATCGGGATGTATAGCGAGAATACCAGGATGGAGATGATCGCGAACCAGAATTCCGGAATCGAAATCCCGACCAACGAGACCATCTGGACGGTATAATCGGCCGGAGTGTTGCGCCGCACCGCGGCGATGGTGCCAAGCGGAATGGCGATCAACAGGGAGAGTCCAATCCCTGCCACAGCCAGGTAAATGGTCGCGGGGATACGTTCCAGCAGTTCAACGTAAACGGGCCGGCGTGTCACCAGCGACTTACCGAAATCGCCCTGTACGATTTTCTCCAGCCAGATCAGGTATTGTTTATAAATCGGCTGGTCGAGACCGAACTCCTTCTCCAGGGCCGCTCGGACAACCGGATCCTCGAGGGCTTCCTGCCCGGCCATTGAATCGATGATGTCGCCGGGCAGGGCGTGCACGAACCCGAACACGATGACTGTCAGCACGAAAACGACCGGTATGAGTTGGATCAGGCGGTTGATTGTGTAAATCACCATGGCGGATCACCCATCCCAGAATGGCCAGTCACGGCGCACTGCTTGACCGCTGGATCCTGACAGCGCCGTCCGGATGGAACGCGGTGTTGGCGGGCCCTGCGCCGCACTACTGATTTAGCCCCGCGATTACGCAAAGTAGGCGGTTCGGATACCGCCGCCGGACCAGGTGAAGACGTTGGCAATCGATGGCGCATAGCCCCTCAGCTGGTTCGTGGCGGCGGTCACCACCGGTACGGTATGGCAGTAAATCAGGGCTGCTTCGTCGTTCACGATGCTGTCGACCTCGGTGTAGAGTTCCAGCCGTTTGTTACGGTCAAGCGTTACTCGGGCTTCCTCGATCAGTTTATCCGCGCGTTCGTTACTGAATCCCAGGCGCAATTGGCCTTCGTCGCCTTTGGAATGCAGCCAGCGGGAGTACCAGCCATCCGGTTCGAAGCGGAAGCTGCTGCCGGTCGAATCAATACCCCAGTCGTTCTTGCGGTATTTCTCACGCAACACCGGATTATCGAATACTTCGTTTGTGGCCTTGAAGCCGGCTTCCAACAACATGGAGTGCAGCAATTCAGCGGTATTGCGCATGAACGGGTAGGCATCGCGCGAGACGACGGCGATCGGTGTGTTCAACATGTTGAGCTTGCGCAGGATCGATTTCGACTTCCCGGGGTCGAATTCTTTTTCGTTCCGGACGCCCGGCAAGTGCCATGGGCTGTCCTTGCCGAAGAAGCTGGTCACCTTCTCGCCCATGCCGCTGAAGATCGCCTGATGGATTGCCTCTTTGTCGATTGCATGGGCCACGGCCTGACGCAGCAATTTCCCGTTTGGCGCGTTCATCGCGAAGGGGCCCGACTTGGCGTTGAGGTTCAGGTGCGCCAGACCTCCCTGAGGCACATCCCAGGTCGCGAATTTGTCCTTATAATCGCGGCGGAAAGCATCTGCGTCAGCCAAATCGAAGGCATCGATAAGGTCGACCTCGCCATTGCGCAAGGCGGTCAGGCGGACTTTGTCCTCCTTTTTCGGGTGGCCTTCGAGAGCATCGAGGTAAGGGAGCGGCTTACCGTCCGCGCCTGTTTCGAAATAGTTCGGAAATCGGACGAATTCAGCTTTGGCCCAGCGCTTCCAGGAGAGGAATTTGAAGGGACCGCAACCGACCGGATGGGTGTCGGCCTGATCGACGCTGTTCGGTGCCATCAGGTTGCATGGGTAAAACACCGTATTCGCCAGGAACACCGCGCTCGGCGCTTTCAGATGAATATGGACGATGTGTTTGCCATCGGCCTCGATCCGATCGACGTCTTCCAGGCTCGCGCGGGTGAAGGCGTAGGTGATTTTCGGGTCGAGGATGCGTTCGTAGTTCCACTTGACCGACGCGGCATCGACATCGGCGCCGTTATGGTATTCGACGCCCTTGCGCAGCCGGAAGGTGTATCGCCTCAGGTCCTTGGAAATGTCCCACTCTTCCGCGACGCCGGGTACGATCTCCATTTGACGGTTGAGATCGAGCAACCCCTGGGTTGTGCAGGCCGCGGGATTAGACACGTAGAACATGAGGTGACGATGGGGATCGAGGCCGGTTGAGTCCACGGTCGTGCCGAACCGCAGAATGCCGCCGCGTTTGGGACTGCCCTCCGCCGCGGCGCGATCAAAGCTCAACGCAGCCGCCCCCGTTGCTGTGATCATTGCACGGCGGCCCAGACCCGCATGGACCGGCATTTTATCAGCAGGCATTCACTCACCTCCCACTTTGTTCTTATACGGCAGACTCCTTGGCAGCGACTTTTCAGCAGGTCGAGACTGCCGGCTTGTCGGTGCGCGTTTTGGAGCCCGCCGCCCGGATCGTTTCACCCGATTGTTTTTCACGGTGATGCTATGGCCCCCATCACCGCGCGGCAACCGGAATCTTCGATGAATCGTCTGACCCGAAGGAATACGATAGCGATGTCCCGAATCTCTGGATCGCACGTTCCCCATCGTGGCCCCGGCGAGCCGGGCCATCATGGTGAGGTGGCGTCTCGTGGCCAGATTTTCAAAGCGCCAGACCAGTCGCCGCGTGAACAATCGCGCCGGTTTTCAGTCGAAATAGGCGGTCCGGACCCCGCCACCTGCCCATGTGAACACCCCGGCGATCGTCGGTGTGTAGCCTTTGAGCCGGTTCACTCCAGCGGAAACCAGTGGGACGGTGTGAACATAGATCAGAGCGGCTTCGTCGTTCACGATGCTGTCCACCTCGGTATAGAGTTGCTTCCTCTTATCAATGTCGGTTGAGATGCGGGCTTCCTCGATTAACTTGTCAACCCGTTCGTTTTTAAAGCCCAGGCGGAGTTTGCCTTCGTCGCCTTCGGAGTGAAGCCAGCGGGAGTACCAACCGTCGGGCTCGAAGCGATAGCTGCTGGCGGTCGAATCGATGCCCCAGTCGTTCTTGCGATATTTGTCGCGCAGTACGGGGTTGTCGAACACCTCGTTCGTCGCTTTGAACCCAGCTTCCAGCAGCATGGAATGGACCAGTTCGGCGGCATTGCGCATATAGAGGAACGCATCGCGCGCGACGACGGAAATCGGCTGGTTCAGCATGTTGAGCTTGCGCAGGATGGCGCGCGATTTTTCGGGATCATAGACCTTCTCGTTTTGAACGTCCGGCAGATGCCATGGACTGTCTTTGCCGTAATAATGATTCACGGGTTGACCAAGGTCGCTGTATACGGCCGCGTGAATTGCCTGCTTGTCAATCGCGTGTGCTACCGCCTGGCGTAACAGTTTACCGTATGGCGCGTTCATCGAAAAAGGGCCGGTCTTGGCGTTGATGTTCAGATGCGCCATCCCGACCTGCGGTACGTTCCACGTCGTAAATTTATTTTTGGAATCGCGTACGAACTCTTTGACGTCGCTGAACGGCATGTTGTCGATCAGATCGATTTCGCCGGTACGCAGAGCCGTCAGTCGAACCTTATCCTCGCGTTTTGGGTAGCCCTCGAGGGCGTCCAGATAGGGCAGCGATTTTCCATCCGCGCCGCTCTCAAAATAATTCGGAAACCGCACGAATTCGCCTTTGGCGTAGCGCTTCCACGAGACGAACCTGAACGGGCCGCAGCCGACAGGAACCGTATCGGCCTGATCGACGCTGTTCGGCGCCATCAGGACCACCGGATAAAACACGAGATTGGCTGCGAACACGGCACTCGGCCGCTTCAGATGAATATGCAGCGTATGTTTGCCGTCGGTTTCGATCCGTTCGACGTCCTCGAAGCCAGAGCGGGTAAAAGCGTGGCCGATTTTGGGATCGAGAATCCGTTCGTAGTTCCACTTTACCGAGGCGGCATCGACATCGGCACCATTATGATACTCGGCGCCTTTGCGTAGACGAAAGGTATAGTGGGTCAAATTCCTGGACATTTCCCAGGACTCGGCGACACCGGCGACAACGTTCATGTTCCGATCGAGATCAAGCAGGCCTTGGACGGTACATGCAAACGGATCAGATACGTAATAAACGATGTTCCGATGGACATCGAGGCCGTCGCCGTCCACCCGTGTGCCGAAGCGCAACGTTCCGCCGCGCTTCGGGGCGGCCATCGCGGGCGCGGCGATGCCCGTCGCCGCCAACGCGGCGGACGTTCCGAGGAAACCCCGGCGTGTCAGATCGATCGGGGGTGAGTTGCCGTTCCTGAGCATGTCTTGTCTCCCTGCGCTTCTTCTTTTGATGTTTTTTCTTTTGGTGCTTCTACCGGGCCCGCCGTCGGATGCCTTGACGCTTAGACTAAAGGCCAACCGGCCATCGTGACAACCGCTATCGAGTTCGATGGCAAGGTCTGAGCTGGCCCCGGAAAACTGGACATGTGGCTAAGAGAGACTCCCGCCCCTAAACCGGCCATCAGGCCAGGGGTAAGAAATGACGAACGTTCGCAAAAAGCACGGAACGGAATTCAAGACGAAAGTCGCGCTCGCCGCCTTGCGTGAGGATGGCACGATTGGCGAGTTGTCGAGCCAGTTCGGCGTTCATCCGAGCAAGATCCATGCGTGGAAGAAAATCGTGGTGGCGGGTGTGCCGTCATTGTTCGCGGGCGCCCACGCGGCGGCTTATGGCGCGGCGGCGGACGAGGCGAAGTTGGCGACGCTCTATGCCAAGATCGGTGAACTCACGGTGGAGCGGGATTTTTTTCGCAAAAAGTCTGGCTCATGAGCGCGGCGGTCCGCCGGTCGATGATCGACCGTCTGGACCCTGGCCTGTCGATCGTGACGCAGTGCCGACTGCTGAAAGTGGCGCGCTCGACGTTCTATCACCAGAGGGCGCCCGTGAGCGCCGACGACCTGAAGGTGATGCGATGGCTGGACGAACAGTTTCTCACGACTCCATTTTACGGCTCACGCCGCATGGTCGTGGTCATGCGGCGTAATGGGTTCGTGGTTAATCGTAAGCGGATCCGGCGATTGATGCGGGTGATGGGGATCGAGGCGATCTATCAGAAACCCAATACCAGCCGGGAGTGTCCGAATTTCTGTGTGTGAGGCGTGTTCAGTCTCACCCACCATTGGGCGAGCAACTGTATGCGTCGGACGATCGCGACGGCAAGGCCGCGACGTCCCCGATTATTCCTTGGTTCGATCGAGACGCCTGTTCCTTCGTCCCGACCTGCCATCGCCCTGGCGGTCGCACCCGGCCGTGTCAAATCCGCCGTCTTCGGCG
>JAYVXQ010000005.1:0-9287 GCA_043785025.1 Acetobacteraceae bacterium | reverse complement strand
CGGCCGCCCCACCAATCCGGCGCGCAATACCAACCGTCCGCAACGACGCGAGAGTCATCGTTTCGGACGGTCGGTATAAGAGGAGGCGTTGAGGGGGGGCGGACCAGGGGGCGGGGGTGCCGGGGACGGGTTTTGCCGCGGCTTGGATGGGGTGATTGCCGCACGGTTTGGGATCGGTTGAGACGGCGCGCGTTGCCCTGGCCGGTTGGACGCGGGACTGCGCGGCTATTGCCGCCGGGACGGATGCCGCCGGAGTGGAACACGGCGCGGTGGGGAGCAGGAGGCATGGGCCCCGCCTGCTCCCGTTATTCATGGCCTTATGGCCACTCAGCGCGCGATAATCCGCCACCCCCGTTGGGCCGGCGGCGTCGGGGTTGTGTCACGGATGTTGCAACGAGATCATGGCCCCGATGGCCGATTGATGCACCGCGAACGTGTCGCCCGCGAAGCTGCCGGCCAGATGCAGAAGGTCCACCTGAACCCCGTGATCGCTGAGCGTCAGCACGTTGTTCGCCGGGTTGAAGGACACCGCGTCCACCCCAGCCATCTCGATGATATCCCCCACGGCGAAGCCGGAGATGGTGGCGCTGACGGCCGCGCCATGGGCGAGACTGAGCGTGCCGGCCGCGCCCATGAAACTGATGCGGGACAGCCCGAGTTTGGCGCCGGTCAGCATCGCCTCACTGTTGGCGCCGATCTGGATGGCGCCGGTTCCGTGAATGTTGGCATCCAGTTTCAGCGTGCCGCCGGTCGCGCTGATCAGGCCATCGTCGTCGATCGCCATGCCGTCCTTCAGGGCGACGGTGCCGAAGCCGGAGATGACGGCGCCGGCGTGAACGTCGATGCAGCCCTTGGTGACGCCAGCGGTGACGGCGCCGCCGGTCAAAGTGAGTGTGTCGCCCGCCCCGATCGTCAGACTGTCACCGGCTGTCAGGCTGCTCCCGGCGCCGACACTGACCATGGCGGTGCCGTGCGTTGCGCCACCCAGAAGATGCACCCCGCCCGTGACGCTGACGGAACCGCCGGATGCGATCGTCATCTTGCCGGAAGCGCCGGTGGCACGTCCCATCAGAAGCTGGCCACCGACGGTCACCACGCCGTTGTCGATGACGTTCAACGTACCCGACCCGGCGTCGCCGATGACGGCGTTGCCCGCGTCCTTCCAGATGCCGTTGTCGATCGTCACAACCCCGACACCGGCGGCTTGCTTGCCAATATTGGCGTGGCCGGTGTTGATGACGCCATGCGTCGCGCCGGCGCCCTTTACCAGGACCGTGCCCGCGGCTTCATTGCCCACGATCATGACGTTGCCGTCGTTCAGCACGGCGCCAGGCGCGAAGATGGCGGTCGCGCCGTCGCACACCATCAGTCCCTTGCAGGCCCCGATGCCCGCCGTGTTCAAGGTCCCGCCGAAGGTGATCGTTTCGGATCCCAGAAGCATCATATTGTTGACGCTGAAAACGCCGGTCATCGGCGCGCCGATGTTCATCGTGATCACCGCGGTGTCGTTGACCCCTGGCACCACGTTGTGTTTCCAGTTGTGAGGATCGAGGAGATTACCGGCCTGCCCCAGGCCCGAGAATGTGATCGTCTTGCCGCCCGCCATGTTCGTTGACCTTCCTGTAACGCGTTTCGCCGCATTGAGCCGGTCGCCGCGTTGAGCCGGTCGCCGCGTTGAGCCGGCCAATGGTTAATCATGCGTTAAAAAGCCTATAACAGACATGACATATCGGTGGTAACTGGAAACATCTCAGTTTGGAAGTGACGTTTTGTAAATTCGTGGTTTCAGGATTGTAATACCAGGTGACGATCCAGATTTCACTTCCATCGGAATCGTTACCTGGCATGCCCGCCGGCTGGCGGGCGGCGGCGCGCGAAATCAAGACAATACCGGCGGTCACCGAAAGTGACCGGCGGGATAAGTCGGGCGCGCTGACAGAATGGGGCTTTCGTCCTGCCCGCGGGTTGGGTCGTCGCGCGGCGGCGCGCGAAATGAACCATGATCCCCGCGCGCATCGCGCCATGAGCGGCTGGTTCGATTTCAGAGGATGATGGTACGAATTTGTAACAATTTTTCCGGCGCGCTGCCGACGACGCGGAGACCGGCGCATTCGGTTCAATCCGCCCCCCGTTCATGAGCGCGGCGGCGGCGGACACTGTCGCGGATTGCCCGCCGCTCCCGCCCCGCGCCAAACCGGTTCGTAACGGGCCTGGCACCCAGGCTTGGCACCCAGGCTTGGCACCCCCGGTTTGGCGCCGCCGGTCTTCGTCTCGATTACCGTTTGCCCCTCTCCAGCGGTTCTCATGATGGCGCGCGCCGGTCCTTGGAACGCGATCGTTTGCGGTTGACTTCAAACGCAAACGATCGCGTTTCTAAGATGTAAAGTTTCACGCTTGATGGCTTCAACCGGAAGCTATCAAGCGCTATATCGTCATCCACGCGCCCCCCCCTTAAGCGTCCCGTCCCGCAAGCGACCTATCCCGAGGAGCGATCGCGGCCCGAACCCGCGATTTGCTGGCGAATGATGCCGGCGCGTTGCCCTCTCCGATCATCGGCACGAGCCCGGCCATGACGACAGGGGAGACTGTCCGGCCATCATGAGAACCGCTGGCCCTTCTCAGACCGGTCCTTCTCGGACGGGCTCCTCTCGGAGTGGCTCCTCTCGGGTAGTGTCTCAGTTTGAAGTCCGGCTCCGGCCCGCTCCGCTGCCCGGCCACCCACGATTATAATGACATGGGAGGCCGGGCGGGGAGCGGGCCGGAGCCGGACTTACTTTTTCAAACTGAGACACTAACCCCCCTCGGACGGGCTTGACTCCCGCCCGCCCCCCGACGCATATCCGGCGCATCCGGGACTTTCCAGTCATCCGGTCCCCGCCTGACGCGGGGGCTACGCCGCTCCGCGAGGGTTCGCGCAGCGGTTCGTCTTCGTTTTTTCCATGCGCGGCGGCGCGTCTTTGTTTTTTCCACCCGCGGCGGCGCGTGGCTTTTTGGGCGGGAGGTGATCACCGTGTTCGACGCACTCTCCGACAAGCTGACCGGCGTGTTCGACCGCCTGCGCAGCCGGGGCACGCTGAACGAAATGGACGTCGCCGAGGCGCTGCGGGAAGTCCGCCTGGCGCTGCTGGACGCCGACGTCGCGCTGCCCGTGGTGCGCGATTTCATCACCAAGGTCCGCGACCGCGCGATTGGGTCCGAGGTTCTGCGCTCCGTCTCCCCCGGCCAGCAGGTCATCAAAATCGTCAACGACGTGATGATCGAGGCCTTGGGCGGTGAAGGCGCCGTTCCGATCAACCTGGCGGCGGTGGCACCGGTGCCGATCCTACTGGTGGGTTTGCAAGGCTCCGGCAAGACCACGACGGCGGGCAAGCTGGCGCTGCGGTTTCGCGTCCGCCTGAAAAAGAAAATCCTGCTCGCCAGCCTCGACACGCAGCGGCCCGCCGCGCAGGAACAGTTGCGCCAACTGGCCGAGCAGGCTGGTGTGCCCAGTTTGCCGATTATATTGGGGCAGACGCCGGTGCAGATCGCGCAACGCGCCATGGATACTGGCCGGCGCGAGGGTTACGACATCGTCCTGCTGGACACCGCCGGCCGCCTGTCGATCGACGAGGCGTTGATGACCGAGATCAAGGACATCCGCGCCGCGACCAACCCCGCCGAGACCCTGCTGGTCGTCGACGCCATGACCGGGCAGGACGCGGTCAACACCGCCAAGGCCTTCCACGACGCGATCAGCGTCTCCGGCATCGTGCTGACCCGGATGGACGGCGACGCGCGCGGTGGCGCCGCTTTGTCGATGCGCGCCATCACCGGCGCCCCGATCAAGCTGATCGGCGTCGGCGAGAAACAAGACGCGCTGGAGGATTTCCATCCCGAGCGTGTGGCCGGCCGCATCCTTGGCATGGGCGACATCGTCGGCCTCGTGGAAAAAGCCTCGGAAACCATCGACCAGGCGGAGGCGGAGAAACTCGCCAACCGCATGATGCGCGGCAAGTTCGACCTGGAAGATTACGCCGCGCAGCTGCGGCAAATCCAGAAAATGGGCAGTCTGTCGGGCATCCTCGGCATGCTGCCTGGCATCGGCAAGCTGAAACAGCAGTTGGAGAGCGCCGACCTCGACACCACGGTGTTCAAACGTCAGGCGGCGATCATTTCGTCGATGACGATGAAGGAACGCCGTGTGCCCGACATCATCAAAGCGAGCCGGAAGAAGCGGATCGCGGCGGGCTCCGGCACGTCGGTGCAGGAAATCAACAAACTGCTGAAACAGTTCGATGAGATGACGACCGTGATGAAGCGCATGGGAAAAATGGGCCAGAAGGGCCTGATGCGCAATGGAATATCCGCCCTGATGCCGAAAGGCATGGGGCAGCAACGCCGACCGTTCTGACATACGTTAAGGAGATAGCCTGACATGGGTCTCAAGATCCGCCTCGCCCGCGCCGGTGCCAAAAAGCGCCCGTATTACCACATCGTCGTCGCCGACAGCCGCAGCCCGCGCGACGGCCGTTTCATCGAGAAATTGGGCTCCTACAACCCGATGCTGCCGCAGGAGCATGCCGACCGCATCCGCCTGCTGCCGGAGCGCATCCAGCATTGGTTGGGCCACGGCGCGCTGGCGACCGATCGCGTCGCGAAGTTCCTCGGCAAGGCCGGCCTCGCGCCGATGCCGACCTGGAATGAGCAGCCGCACCAATCCGCGCCGAAGAAGAAAGCGCAGGAGCGTCTGAAGGCGGCTGAGGCCGCGGCGGCGGTCTGAGTTGGCCGATCGCCTCATCCTGTTGGGCGTGGTTGGCCGCGCGCATGGCGTGAGCGGGCGGATGCGTGTGACCAGTCACACCGCCGACCCCCTCGCGCTGACCGCGTATGGCCCGCTCACGACCGAGGATGGGCGTCTGTTCACCGCGCGCTGGGTTGGCGATGGCGTCGTCGAAATGTTCCAACATGTCGATGGCGCGCAGGTCAAAATCCGCAACCGGACAGCGGCGGAAGCCCTGACCAACGTCAGGCTTTTCGTCGACCGCGCGTTGCTGCCCGCGCCCGGGCCGGATGAATATTACTATACCGATCTGATCGGTTTGGCCGCGGTGGACGCCGCGGGTGCGCAAGCCGGGGTCATCGCCGCCGTGCACGATTACGGCGCGGGCGTCAGTCTCGACATCACCACGTCCGGCGGCGGCTCATTGGTCGTTCCGTTCACCGAGGCCTGCGTGCCGCGCGTCGATCTCACGGCCGGGGTCGTGGTGATCGATCCTCCGGCGGAACGGATTGTCGAGAACGGAGCCGCCGCATGACCTGGCGCGCCTCCGTCCTGACGCTGTTCCCCGAGATGTTTCCCGGACCGCTTGGCCTGTCATTGGCTGGACGGGCGATGGAGACAGGGATCTGGTCGCTCGAGTCCGTGCAGATCCGCGATTTCGCGCCCGGAAAACATCGCGCCGTCGACGACACGCCGTTTGGCGGTGGGGCTGGGATGGTGATGCGCGCGGATGTGGTCGACGCCGCTCTGGCGGGGATCGCCGACGACCGGCCGCTGCTGTGTCTGACACCGCGCGGCCGTCGATTCACACAACAGGACGCCGTCGGTCTTGCCGAAGGGCCCGGCGCGATCATCCTGTGCGGCCGTTTCGAAGGCATCGACCAACGGGTGATCGACGCCCGGGGCATGCAAGAAATCAGTATCGGCGATTTCGTGCTCTCGGGCGGCGAACCGGCGGCGCTGGTGCTGCTGGACGCGGTCATCCGCCTGCTGCCGGGCGTGATGGGGGCGGCGGACAGCGCGCTTGAGGAAAGCTTCTCCGGAGGGTTGCTGGAATACCCGCATTTCACCCGGCCCGCGGACTGGCAAGGCCGCGTTGTGCCGGACGTGCTGCTGTCCGGTCATCACGGCGCCGTCGCCGCGTGGCGCCTGGCGGAAGCGGAACGGATCACCAAAGAACGCCGGCCCGATTTATGGGCCGCGCATCGATCGGGCGCGCAAGCGCCAACCATGACGAAAGGACGCCTGACATGAACATCATCCAACAATACGAGGCCGAGCAGATCGCGGCCCTGACCGCCGCCCGCGCGGTTCCCGCCTTCGCCCCCGGCGACACGGTGCGCGTCGCGGTGAAGGTCGTCGAAGGCGACCGCGCCAGAACCCAGGCGTTTGAGGGCGTGTGCATCGCCCGCTCGAACAAAGGTCTGAACAGCAACTTCACCGTGCGCAAGATCAGCTATGGCGAGGGTGTGGAGCGCGTGTTCCCGCTGTATGCGCCGACGATCGCCGAGATCGTGGTGGTGCGCCGTGGCGATGTCCGCCGCGCGAAGCTGTATTATCTGCGTGGACGCCGCGGTAAGTCGGCCCGTATCGCCGAAAAAGCGCGGGTGATGGTGCCCGGTGCGGCCGATCCGGTTTCCGCCGCGGAGTGATGCCGTTGGGCCGCGTTCAGGCGCGACCCGGTTTGGCTGTAATCGTGTTCAGATCGAAACGATCTGTCCGCCGCCGACGGCCGACAAGAACGTAACGATCCCGGCGATCTCGACATCGGGCAGTAACAGCGCGGGGTCGATGTTTTCCGCGCGCAGCCCGGATTCGCAGGCGATCAGGCGCACGCCGATTTCTCGTGTCAGCGCGCGCAACTCCTCGAGCCCCACCACGCCGGCCTGCCGCACGCGCGCATCGCGCCCGGAATCGTCCAGGGCCGACCAATCCGTGCAAAACCCAAGACATCCGCGGTTGGAGGCGAACATGATCACCTCCCGCCCGATCGCCGCCGCGCCCGAGGCGAGGACGAACGCGTAATGCACCCGGTCATGCGCGCCCGATAGCAGCAGCACGCCCAACGGGTCAGACGGCACAGGCGGGCCCGCTGGTATCGCCATGCGCCGACAGGTCCGCAAGCGTGGCATTGGGGCCGCACGCCGCGCAGTTCGGATCGGGCCGGAGTTTGACGGTGCGGAAGCGGGAAGCGAGCGCGTCCCAGACCAGCAGCCGGCCCGACATCGTCTCGCCGATTCCCATGATTTCCTTGAGTGTTTCGGTCGCCTGTAAGGTGCCCATGACGCCGGTCACCGCGCCTAAAACGCCTGCCTCGCTACAAGTTGGGACGACGCCGGGGGGGGGCGCATCGTGATACAGGCAGCGATAACAGGGACCGCCTTCGTGCGGTTTGAAGGTCGACAACTGCCCCTCGAACCGCAGGACGGCGGCGGAGATCAGGGTGCGTTTGGCCAGGACGCAGGCGTCGGAAATGAGGAAGCGGGTGCCAAAATTATCGGTGCCGTCGCAGATGATGTCATAGCGGTTGATCAGGTCGAGCGCGTTGTCCGCGGACAGGCGAGTCCGATGCGTTTCGATCGTCACATCGGGATTGATCGCGCGCATCGCCGTCGCGGCGGAATTGGCTTTGGGCGTGCCGATCCGGTCGGTGGTGTGGGCGATCTGGCGTTGGAGGTTCGACAGGTCGACGTCGTCGTCGTCGACGATGCCGATGGTGCCGATCCCCGCGGCGGCGAGATACAGGATGAGCGGTGATCCCAGGCCGCCGGCGCCGACCACGAGCACGCGCGCGGCGCGCAGTTTGGCCTGGCCGGTGCCGCCGACCTCGGCCAGCAGGATGTGGCGGGAGTAGCGGGTTAGTTCTTCGTCGGTGAAATCGAGGTCCATGGGGGGAAGATGGGCTCGGGCGGTGTGGGGATCAAGTTAGAGCGGGGCTTTGCCCCGGGCCCCACCAGAAGGCCCAGAGTCCATTGGGCCTTCTGGACATCCGCCAAGGGCGGTAGCCCTTGGGATCCCAATCCGTTTGGGCCTGTTTGGGGGAGGGCCGTCCATGGCGCATCAACGTCCGAGACCCAAAAAGACGGCGGTCCAGGGTCCCTGTCCCTGGCGGAGGTTAAGGAGGCAGCGCCTCCTTAAGGGGCGTGGGGCAGCGCCCCATAAGCCGCCAAACCCGCTCGGCGCTCAACGGCCCATCCAACACGCCCACGCCGTCCAGAGCATCCACCAGCGCATTATTGATCGCCGGAAACACCCCCACCGCCGCTGCCTCCCCGCACCCCTTCACCCCCAACGGATTGGTTACGCAGGGCGTATTATGAAACGCCAGGCCGAACGCCGGAAAATCATCCGCTCTTGGCAACGTATAATCCATGAACGATCCGTTGACGCATTGACCGCTCGCGGCATCGTAAACCGCATGCTCCATCAACGCCTGACCGGCACCCTGAGCGATCGCGCCATGCACCTGCCCAACCGCGATCATTGGATTGACCAGCACCCCGTAATCATCGACGGCGGTATGCCGCGCCAGGGTCACGACACCGGTTTCGCGATCGACCTCGATTTCCACGACATGCGTGCCGTTCGGAAACGTCATGTGTTCCCGCGTCCAAAAATGATAGGTGTCGAGCGGGGTTTTTTCATCACGGGCGCGCGCCGCGACGTCCAGGATGCCGATCCGCCGATCGGTGCCAGTGACGGAAAACACACCGTCCTCGAACTGAATATCCGCTTCCGCCGCTTCCAGCATGACGGCCGCGACCGCCCGCCCTTTCTCGATGATTTCCCGCGACGCGCGCACGATCGCGGTGCCACCCATATAGGTCGCGCGCGAGCTGCCGTGACCGCCACCCTTGGCGATCAGGTCGGTATCGCCTTGCACCAGCCGGATCGCATCGTTCGCGATCCCGAGGCAATGCGCGACGATTTGCGGAAACGTCGTTTCGTGCCCCTGGCCAATCGTTTGCGTGCCGGTGATCAAGGACACGATGCCATCGGCGCCGAACCGGATATCGACATTTTCCGACGGGTTGCCGCCGGTAGCCTTGATATGACAGGCGAAGCCGAGGCCTCGCCGTTTTCCCCGCGCTTCACTCTCGCGGCGGCGGGCGTCGAAACCCGGCAGATCGGCGGCGGTCAGGGCCTGATCGAAACCGCCCAGGAAATCGCCGCTGTCGACGTCATAGCCTAAGGCGTTGGTCATGGGCGTGGCGGCCATGTTGCGGCGGCGCAACGTCGCCCGGTCGATGCCGGTTTGGTGCGCGGCGGCGTCGATCAGGCGTTCGATGATATTGATCGCCTCCGCGAAACCTGGTCCGCGGGTGACGCCGACCGGTGGGGTGTTGGTTACCACGGTGCGGACGCGCAAGCCGATCTGGGGAATGACATAGATCCCGCCTTGCAGATGCGGGTATTGAAACGTTTGCAGCCCGCCGGCGCCGCCGGACATATACGCGCCGATATTGGCGATGCTGTCGACGTGTAAGCCGAGAAACCGCCCCTCGGCATCCAGCGCCAACGATGCATC
>JAYVXQ010000004.1:0-9292 GCA_043785025.1 Acetobacteraceae bacterium | reverse complement strand
CGATGCCGCGCTTCAGGTCCATCGGGTTCATGCCGGCGGCAACCGCCTTGGAGCCCTCGCGCACGATCGACTGCGCCAGCACGGTCGCGGTGGTGGTGCCATCGCCCGCGACGTCGTTGGTCTTGGAGGCGACTTCGCGCACCATCTGCGCGCCCATGTTCTCGAACTTGTCAGCGAGTTCGATTTCCTTGGCGACGGTCACACCGTCTTTCGTGATGCGCGGCGCGCCGAAGCTCTTGTCGAGCACGACGTTGCGGCCTTTCGGGCCAAGCGTCACCTTCACGGCGTCGGCGAGGATGTCCACGCCACGCAGCATGCGTGCGCGGGCGTCACCGCCAAAACGTACGTCTTTGGCTGCCATGTCTGTCTTCCTTGTTCAGATCGTCAAAAATCGAAGCGGGGTCGCGCCTCTGATGGAAAGCAGGTGAGGCGCGATCGTGCCTCAGGCGGCTTTCTTCTTGGCGGCGACCACCGTGATGATGCCCATGATGTCGGATTCCTTCATGATCAGAAGGTCCTCGCCATTCAGTTTCACTTCGGTGCCGGACCATTTGCCGAACAGAATCCGATCGCCGGTCTTCACGTCCAGCGGAACCAGCGCGCCGGCTTCGTTGCGGGCGCCCGGACCAGCGGCGATGACTTCGCCTTCCATCGGCTTCTCTTTGGCGGTGTCGGGGATGATGATGCCGCCCGCGGTTTTTTCCTCGGCGTCAAGCCGGCGGACCACGACGCGGTCGTGCAAGGGACGGAAAGACATTCTTATCGCTCCTGAGTTCGTCTCATCCTGAGTGTTCCTGAGCCGGCCAGCATCGGGACACGCGGTCCCGGTGCTCGCTGGCACTCCCTCATTGAGAGTGCCAGCGATCTAGAGATCCGGGGCGGGCGAGTCAAGAGGTTCGGCAGCACTTCGCGGCGGTGAGTGCCAACTTATTGAAATAATGTGGTTTTTTATTGCGTCGTGATGAGCCGGTTTGCCATGCTGCGCGGCGTCGCCGGCGTTGGCGGGCGAGGCTCGGGTCTGTCTTCAGAAGAAGGGTCCATCATATGTCTCATGTCGCGATTATCAGGGATTATCGGCTGACCACGGCGGAAATTCTTTATCGGCTGCCGGATCATCCGGACATTTTGCAGACCTATATATGGCAAGCCCTCGACATCGCCCCAGCCTACCCCGAACTCCACAAATTCCTGGGCTTTTGGCAACGCGAACTGGACGGGAAACTCCACTCGGTCCGCGTGGAAACGAGCAAATTGGGCCAGGCCAGCCGCCTGCGCCACGCGAACATCGTGCATACGTTGCATTGAGCGGCGGAAAGATCGCGTCTCACCCAAACGGATAGATCCCAAAGGGCCTCGCCCTTTGGCGGGAGGTTCAGGAGGGCGGCGCCCTCCTGACGGGCTCAAGGCCGGAGCCCCTTCTTCCTGACAAATCAGCGCCCCTTCTTCCTGACAAATCAGCGCCCAGTACTCCCCCGAAATTGCCCGCGAAGATCATCACGGCATATGGAAGGAAACCGTCCACAAGCGTATAAAGCCTGATGCCGTTCGACGATCGCGATTTCCCTGACCTACCCCGAGGCGAACGCGCCGCCTCGCCCAGAGCCAAACGTCTCGTCGGGGCATGGCTCTACGCGATCGCCGCGATGATCCTGGTCATGATCGGATTGGGCGGCGCGACGCGCCTCACCGGTTCGGGGCTCTCGATCATGGAATGGGCGCCGATCATGGGGACGCTGCCCCCGTTCGAGGAGGCGGAGTGGCGGCGCCTGTTCGCGCTCTATCAGGCCATTCCGCAATACGCCCTGGTCAATGACGGGTTCGGGCTCGAGGGTTTCAAGAAAATCTTCTGGCTGGAATGGACCCACCGGCTGTGGGGCCGGCTGATGGGTGCCGCGTTTTTGATCCCGCTGGTTTGGTTCGCCGTCACCGGCCGGCTGGAGCGGCGGATGTGGTTCCGCCTGGCCGTCCTGTTCGTGTTGGGGGGACTACAGGGCGCGGTCGGCTGGTTCATGGTGGCCTCCGGTTTCGAACCGGACGCGACGGCGGTGGCGCCAATGCGGCTGGTGCTGCATCTGGGTTTCGCGCTTTTGCTGTATGCCGCCGTGCTGTGGACCGCGCTGACGCTGCTGCCGCCGCGGCCCATGATATCCGCCCCAACGCCGCGTTGGTCCCTGGGTTTGAGTTGGGCCACGGCGGGATTGGTTGGGCTGACGATCGTGGCCGGCGGATTTGTGTCGGGACTGCGCGCGGGTCTCACTTATAATACGTTCCCGCTGATGGACGGGCGGCTGATCCCCGCCGGTTACGCCGACCTGACGCCCTTCGGCCGCAATCTGCGCGAAAATATCGCGGCGGTGCAGTTCGATCACCGGCTGCTCGCCAGCCTGACCCTGGTCGTGGCCTCGGTGCTCGCGATCCGGATCTGGAATGTCTGCGGCTGGCGGGCGCGCCTGCTCGCGGCACTGGTCGCCGGCCAATATGGTTTGGGCGTCATTGTGCTGCTGCTGGTGGTGCCGCCCGGCCTCGCTTGGCTGCACCAGCTTGGCGCGACCGCGCTGTTGACCGCGGTTTTGCTCGTGGCGCATGCGCTGCGGGCCCAACCCGCGCTGCGCCGGATCGGGGTTTTCAACACCAGCCATGGCCGATCCCGCTCCGGCACCCCATCTGACCGGCGGGGCCTGAAAGGATGAGGGCCCCTGGCGAGATCGAGGCCAGAGCATCAGTCGATCAGGGGCTCACACCTGATCGGATTAAGATGCTCGCCAAAACAAATACTGAGAGCGGGTTCCGTGAGCCAACGCGATCGGAAACCGCCTTGGCGTCTGAAGTGGTGGTGTAACACCTGGCCGGCTATCGTTTGGGATGATGGGTGTGGCCCAGGCTCGCCGGGAATGACGAATTGGCGGCGTGATCCACCATAAATAAGACCAGACCTCATAACCAACAGTATGAGTATTTATTGACGTGGCCGTGTATTATTCGTGATACTGTCCACAAAAAACTGTTTGCCTTTTGGCGGGAACTTCGTATTGTAACCCCTATCAAGTTGGTCTCATTTCTGAGATCATTCTCGGGATTTTTTGAAATGGTCCGAAGGAATCACAGTATGCGCCGTTCACGCGCCTGGATTGGCGGAATTTCCGGCCTTGTTTTATCACTCACCGGGGCGGTTTGCCTCACCTCCACGGCTCAGGCGCAGACCTCGGCGGCCTTATTTGTCGGCAATTCGGTCACGGTCGATGGGCTGAAATTCACCGTCACGGGATGCACGATCCAGATCGCCAGCGCGTCAGCGACGGCGTGTCCGGCGGCGGGTGCCAACGCCATGCAGATGCTGGCGACCGCGAGCCGGGGAGCGGATATCCAGGTGATCGGCCAGGCGGCCGGCAATACGGGCGCGATCTTCAGCGCGGCGTCCAGTTCGGCGTCAGGCCTCATCTATGATCTGAACTATACATTGGCGGTGTCGGTGGCGAGCGGATCGCCGATCGTGACCTCGGTCGCGTCGACGCTGGCGGGCACCACGACCTCGACGGCGTATAACGCCAACGTGTCATTGTCGGACACTCTATATAAGGGTTCGCCGCTGACGGCGTTCGCGTCGCAATCGGCGAATTTGGGCAGCAGCCCGTTGACCCAGACCAGCACCTTCGCGGGCATCAACGCGCTGTCGGTGACCAACGACCTGAAGCTGATTTCGCAGAATGGTCAGACGCTGACGCTGTCGAACATGCGTCAGGTATTTTCCCCCGCGCCCGAGCCCCTGTCGATGGGTCTGTTCGTGATGGGTCTCGCGGGTTTGAGTCTGGCGCGCCGGCGGCGGGCGCGCCTCGCGGCCTGACGGGACTGGCATTCTGAGGGGACTGGCATTCTGAGGGGACTGGCGTTCCAACCCTTGTCCGAACCGGCCAGAGGGCGAACACTGCCTCAATGAAGCGCGATGTGACGCGGGATGGCGGGCAGCATGATCGATCGTATTGAAGTGCCCGGGCGGCATCGGCGGGCTTTTCGCCATGGGCTAAGCCTCACGATGGCAGCGGGATTAATCGCGCTGACAGCCGGTGGACCCGTGCTGGCGGCGGACCCCAAACCGGGGGAGCCACGGAAAGCCGATCCGTCGGCGCCGTTCATCGCACCCGCTCCGGCCGCGCCGGCGGCGAAGGATCCTTCCCCGCAACCCGAGTCGCTGGCCGCGCCCGCTTATGGACCGAAGACCGGCCCGATCCTGCTGTCCAATCCGATGGAAGCCCTGGCCTCGATGGCGGAGACGCTGGAAAAACGGGCCGATGTGGTCGCGATCGAAATCGACGGCCGCGCGATCACGCAGGGGGAGGCCGCGGACGTGATCCGGGCGATGCCGCCGACGATGGCGGTTCAGGGATTCGATGGCGTCTATCGCCGCGCGCTGGATGAGCTGTTCCGCCAGAAAGTGATGGTGATCGCGGCCGAGAAAATGGGCCTGGACAAGGACGCCGGGGTGCGCCGCCGCGCGCGCGCCGCGAGCGAACGGGCGTTGGCCGAGGAATTCCTCGCACGCGCCACGGCCGCCGCTGTCACCGAGGATATGGTCCGTGCCCGCTACGACCGCGACATCGCGGGCAAGCCCGGCCCCGAGGAAGTGCGCGCCCGCCTCATCATGCTGCCGACCGAGAACGAGGCTCGTGCCGTCATCTCCCAGATCCTGGGTGGCGCGGATTTCGCCGAACTGGCGCGCAACCGCAGCAAGGACGCCAGCGCGCAAGCCAGCGGCGATCTCGGCTATGTGCAGCTGGAGGCGCTGACGCCGGAAATCGGCTCGGTGCTGTTCACCTTGACGCCGGGCCAGATTTCCTCAGGCCCGATCCGCACCCAGCTTGGCTATTTCGTGGTCCGGGTGGAGGGGCGGCGGCAGCGGACGACTCCAGGCTATGACGAGGTGCATGGGCGGCTGGTGAACGAATTGCGCCGCGAAGCGGTGGTGCCGGTGATTCGCGCGCAAATCAGTGGGGCCCAGGTGCGTCAGACTCCGGCGGGGGAGAAGCCGCCCGCGCCCGATCTGAATGGAATCGTCAAACCGCCGGTCCGTTGAGCGGTTTCTCTCGCGCCATTCGAGCGTTCGCGCGGGTGAAATCGCGCGCTGAAATATCAATAAAGATACATTCACCATAAATGTACAAATAATAATATTATTCATCGCGGTTTAACTTAAAGGTTGCACGAACCTTTCACCGCTGATAGGAACGAACCATCATCCGCACAGAAAGCGTGGAAAGGTTCAAAATTTAGATGCACAAAACATTACTTCTAGGCGCGGCGTTGATCGGGATGGTGGTTGCCTCCTCGACGCAAGCGGCCGCCCCGTTGCTGCAGATGCAGTTGACGTCCGGCGCGGCGACATCGGGCGTTCTCACCGAAGGCGCCGGCGGCGTCGTCACCTTCGTCGGTTCCCTGGGCGTGTTCACCTTGAACGTGACCAACGGGTTCGGCGCGACGGCTGGTCTGGGTCAGACGATCGACATGGCGTCGTTCAACGCGACGGCGGCCGCGGGCGGCACGCTGACGATGATGCTGACCGAAACCAACCTGACCGGCGTGCCGCTGACGCCGACACAGTTCCTCAGCAGCATCTCCGGACAGATCGGCATCAACAGCGCAACGCTGACATCGCTGTCGTACACAACCTATATCAGCGCGGCCAATACGGCTTTCGCCACGACCACGGTGGTGGGCGCGACGCAAAACTTCTCGGCACCGTCCGGTGGCGCCGCGGGCACGAGCTTCGCGACAACCCCCGCGAGCGGTGTGACCGGTTCGGCCGTGACGGCCGCGCTGTTCTCGGAAACCCTGGTGGTGACGCTGACGACCGCCGGACCCTCGCGCACCAGCCTCGATGCCACGATGGGTCCGAAAGCCGTGCCGGAACCCTCCTCGATCCTGCCGCTGGCGTTCGGCATTGGCGCGATCACGCTGATCACCCGCCGCCGCAAGCGCGATTCGGAGGTCTGACGCCTCCGTCTCTCCGAACGCATGAAGAAACCCCGGTTGATGGCACCCCATCGTCCGGGGTTTTTTTGTCTCGATAGCACAGTAAATCCGCGTTTCAGGCGCACCCCCTGCCCTCCCCTCCCGCGGCGCCTGGTGCCATACTCGCCGCTGTCACGGACGGAGAGGCGAGCATGAGCGATTTCCTGGCGCGAACCGAGGCGATGATCGCGATGTGGCACGGGGTCTCCGCCCCCAACGCGCCCGCGAAAATTCTGGCGGCCGAGTTGGAAGGAACCATCATTGCGTTCGAGGCGCTGCGCGGCACGCTGATGTTCGAGGATGAGCCCGCGAGCTTCGAAGCGGCGTTACAGGCGGCGAAGGAGCCAGGCGTATGAACGGCCTCGCGAACCTGTCGATGACCGCGGCGGCGGAGGCGGTGCGCAGCGGTGAGGCAACCTCGGTCGCGCTGCTGGAGGCGTGTTGGGCCGCGATGGACGCCGTCAACCCAACGGTGAACGCGGTGATCTGGACCGATCGGGAAAGCGCGATGGCGGCGGCCCGTGCGGCGGACGCGGCGGTGAAGGCGCGCGCGCCGTTGGGCGTGCTGCATGGCGTCCCGATGATGCACAAGGACATGTATTATCAGGCGGGGAAACTCAGCACTTGCGGCTCGGCGCTGCGGCGTGACTGGCGGCCGGGGTATACCGCGACGGTGATCGAGCGGTTGGCGGCGGCGGGTGCCTATACGTTCGGCGGGCTGAACATGGCGGAGTTCGCGCAAAATCCAACCGGCCATAATAAAACGTTTGGAGATTGTCACAATCCGTGGAACCCGCCGTATATCACCGGCGGGTCGTCGTCGGGGTCCGGCGCGTCGGTGGCGGCGCGGTTCAATTACATGGCTTTGGGTTCGGATACCGGCGGGTCGATCCGGCTGCCCGCCTCGGCCAATGGCGTCACGGGGATCAAGCCGACGCAGACCCGGGTGTCACGTTATGGCGTCATGCCGCTGTCGTTCACGCATGACAATGTCGGGCCGTTGGCGCGCACGGCGCGGGATTGCGCGCGGGCGATGACCGTGATCGCCGGTCACGATCCGCGCGATCCGACCAGTGCCAGGGACGCCGTGCCGGATTACGAGGCGGCGCTGACCGGGGACCTCAGGGGACTGCGGATCGGCGTGCCAACCAACGTGTTTTTCGACGGCGCCGACGCCGAGGTGACGGCGGCGATCGAAGCGGCTTTGGCGGTGCTGACGGCGCGCGGGGCGATCGTGTCGCGGATCGCTTTGCCGTTGATGGACGCGGTCGCCGCCTATGGCGGGATCGTTTCACGGGTCGAGGCGGCGACGATCCACGCGCAATGGATGCGCGACGATGCCCAGGCGTATGGCGCGCATATCAGCGGGCGGATGTATCCGGGCTATGCCATTCCAGCACCATACTATGTGGAGTCTTTAAGCCGGCGCGGGCCGGTATTGCGCGCCTTCGCGGCGGAGGTGTTCGCGAAAGTCGATGTGCTGGTGACGCCGACAATCAAGACCGTTTTGCCGACGTTACAGGACACCGACATCGATCACGGCCCGCCCGGCACCGAAACGACGTTCATGGCGGTGTCGTCGAACACGCGGCCGTTCAATTATCTCGGTCTGCCGGCGGTCAGCGCGCCGTGCGGGTTCGATCGCAATGGCTGCCCGATCGGCTTGCAGATCGCCGGACGGCCCTTCGCCGAGGGGCGCGTTCTGGCGGTCGCGGACGCGTATCAGCGGGATACCTCGTTTCATTCGGAACTACCGTTGCTGCTGAAGGGTTGATTGGCCATGGCACGGGCGAAAATCGCGTTCATCGGAACGGGCGGCACGATCTCGGCATTGGGGAACGGGCCGCTGGACCTGCAGGATTACGCGACGGCGGGCCAGTTCATGCAGGCCGACGCAATCCTGGAGAAATGGACCGTCGTGCACCAGGTGGCCGATGTCATCGGCGTGAACTTTCGTAACATCGCCAGTCCGGCAATGGATTTTTCGCATTGGAAGGCGCTGGTCGCGCTGTGCCATGAATTGCCGGCGCGGTATCCCGGTCTGGATGGCATCGTCATTGGGCACGGCACGGCGACATTGGAGGAAACCGCGTATTTCCTCAATCTGACACTGAAGATCGGCATTCCCGTGGTGGTGACGGGGGCGCAACGGCCATCCAGCGCCTTGTCCACCGACGCGGCGATCAATCTGGTGAACGCGATCCGCGTGGCCGCCAGTCCCGATGCGCGCGGCATGGGTGTGCTGGTGGTTTTGAACGATGAAATCCAGGCGGCGCGGGAGGTGACGAAGACCTCGACGTTACGGATGCAGACGTTTCGCTCGCCTGATTTCGGCGTGTTGGGACATGCGGATGGCGACGCGGTGGTGTTCTACCGCAAGCCAATGCGCGCCCATGCGCCGGAGTCGGAGTTCGATATCGCGATGTTGGACGCGCTGCCGCGGGTGGACATCGTTTATTCCTATGCCGGCGCGGATGGCACAGCGGTGCGGGCGTTCATGGCGGCGGGCGCGCGCGGGATCGTCTCGGCGGGATTCGCGCCCGGGTTTTCAGCACCCGGTGAGGCGGAGGCGTTGCGCGAGGCGGTGCGCCAGGGGATCGTTGCGGTGCAGTCGACGCGGGCGGGATCGGGGCGAACGTTTCAGGGAACGCGGCTGCGCGAGGCGGGGATTTTGATCGCCGATAACCTCAATCCGCAGAAGGCGCGGCTTTTGCTGGCGCTGGCGTTGACGCGGACGACGGATGTGGCGGAGATCGCGCGCATGTTCCGGACGTATTGAGCATGGGTGCGAACCGCTCGTGCAAGGGGCGCGTCTGACACGGCGGGCGCGCGCGCCGGTCAGAAGCCGCCGGATCGCGGGCGGCGCCGTTGTTTCCCTGATCCTGCATGGGGTGGTGATCCTGGCGCTGTGGCCGTGGGGGCCGCGGCCGCCACGCGAGGAGTTCTTGCCGCCGGGCGCGGTGAGCATGGTGTTCAATGACGGGGGAACCCAGCGTCCGGGGGTGACGGAGCCGTCGGCGAAGGCGGAGCCGGATCAAACGCCGCCTCCGGCCGGGGGTGGGGAGGCGGTGGCGCCGCAAGGGGGCGGGCAGCGGGGGGTGGCGCCGCGGGGGGGCGCGCCGCCGGAGCCCGAGCCTGTGCCGCCCGAGCCTGTGCCGCCCGAGCCTGTGCCGCCCGAGCCTGTGCCGCCGCCTGTGCCGGTTCCCCCCACGTTGGCGCCCTCGCCGCCAATACCGGTTCCGCCGGCGCCCTCGCCACAGCCGCCGGTTGAGGTGGAGCCCTCGCCGCC
>JAYVXQ010000003.1:0-2843 GCA_043785025.1 Acetobacteraceae bacterium | reverse complement strand
ACTCTTACGAACTTTCAGATATTCACCAGAATTGTGCAACAGGGTGTTCCGTGAGCAGGTCATGGACCCAACCACTCTGCTGGCTTGCCCGTCCAGTGAGGCGACAGACTTGCCATCCGATAAGTTGATTTTGTTCGGCGCAATACATCAGGAGGATTTGACCGGGGCGGGTCGACGCCCAAGCAGAACGCTTGAGGCCGCGAGAATATCCAGAACAGAAGCTGATATCAAGGCGTATCTGTAGTCACCGAACGCATCGTGCAGTAGGCCGTAAAGACCTGGCCCCATAGCCGTGATAAGCTGGATCGCGCACGATGCAACGCCGAAAACCGCGCCGAACGATGCCGCGCCAAATTCTCTCCTTACAATAATCGGGGCAAGCGTCGTGACATTCCCAACTGTCAGCCCGAAGGTAATGCTCGCTCCGATCAATACATAAGGCGACGGGACCAATCCCATTGTGGCCAAAGCGCATGCGGCCAGCAGCAGCACGATTGAAGCAGTCACCCTCACATCGACCTGATCCGAAAACCGGGCAAGCGCGAGACGGCCAAGAAGGGCCGCGATAGCCGTCGCCGATATCGTCATTGACACGGCCAGGGTGCCAAGCGATCCGGACAGAATGATGACCTGATGGGTCAGGAATCCGATTTGCATCATCATTCCCAGTCCAAAGGTGGCTATGATGGAGCGCAGGGCCGGGGTGCGCATTGCTGACCGGCGTGTCCATACCGGGATTTGCCTTTTTATGATGCGATGTTCAGGTGGCAATCCGTCAGGCCATAGGCCCATCTCTTGCGGACGGTGACGCAGGACCAGACCCGCGAGCGGCAGTAGCGTCGCGATCGTAAGAAAACCAGCGATTGCGGTGGTTGATGCGAAGCCGATCCGGTCGATCCCGAACAATAACAGAGGGACCCCCAACATCCCCCCGGCACTCGCGCCGAGCGAGGCAATTGACGTTGCCCGCCCCTGGTATTTTTCGAACCACGGCGCGAGGGTAGTCGCGACGGCCGTGGTCGAAAGACAGGCCCAGCCAATACCCATGAACAGGAAGGCGAGATAAACGTGCGACGGCACGACCACGCGGCCAACAGTGTAAACCCCAAGGGCCATTGCGATTCCACCAAGCGCGATAACAGGGCGCGGCCCGAAGCGGCCAATGCCGCTTCCGACAGGAATTAGCAGCAGGGCGCTGACAACGTAGAAGAGGGTGACAGCGCCGGAGACGAGGCTGGTTTGCCAGCCATTGGCGATGACGACCTCATGCAAATAAACCCCGGCACCGAACAGACCGAGGGCATTGCCAATGAGTGCCGCGACCATACAGGCCATGACAATCCACCAGCCGTAAAATGGGCGAGCGCGCATGATCCGCCAAATCCATGTTTCCGCGATGGCTTAACAGGATGATCGCGTCCGAGGCTTCGGTCGCGACCGAAGTATCCTCGACCGGCATGGACGGCGCTTTGATCGCGTCGCACCATTCGTGGCATCCGATCCGAGAGGAATAAAGCATGGTCAGCACGTCCGCATTCGCGCAAGCAGCCGCTCTTGTCGGTGATCCGGCACGGGCGAATATGCTCGCGGCGCTCATGGACGGTAGGGCATTGACCGCGAAGGAGTTGGCCCGCGCCGCTGGTGTCACGCCCCCGACGGCCAGCGGGCACCTTGCGCGTCTGACTGAAGGTGGCCTTCTCTCTGTCGAACAGCCGGGGCGGCATCGTTATCACCGTATCGCGTCCGCCTCGGTCGCCCATATGTTGGAAAGCATCATGTCTGTGGCGGCTGAGCACGGAGAACTGATGCGAACCAAACCGATTTCGGTTGGGCCACGTGACGCGGCGCTCCGCCGTGCACGCACTTGTTACGATCATCTCGCGGGTGAACTCGCGGTCCGGCTCGCGGACAAATTGATGGAACGCGGGCATATCGATTTTTCAGCGGATGGCGGTGCTCTGACGTCGGATGGCGCAACCTTCTTCAGTGCCGTTGGCGTTCAACTTGAAGAGAAATCCGTTCGGGCCACATCCGGGCGCGGCGGCCGGATGTTCTGCCGTCCCTGCCTCGACTGGAGTGAGCGGCGGTCACATATCGCCGGGGTCGTGGGGGCGGCAATTTGCAAATACTGTTTGGGGCACGGTTGGGTCAGGCGTTTGGACGGAACGCGAGCAATCGAGATCACGCCAGCAGGCCGACGCGGTTTCGCGTCCGCGTTTGATCTGTTCATTGAAGATTGATCTGATTCGGTCTCGACCTGACATTTGGCGGGTCTTTATTGCACTTCTCAAGAATTATGCAAAAAATCCAGGCATCTGAAATCACCTGACTTTCCCTTTGCGCGAATCTGGTGCGCGGAAGCCGCCTATGACATCAGTTTGTCCAAATGGGCGTGTTCAGCGTCCATCGTCGAGCCCCGGACCGCGTCAATGACCACGCGCGACGCGTCCTCCGTGCGATGGGTCCGGCGTGCCGCGGCGATTAACCAGTCGTAGTGGTCCGCCGACATCAGCACCAAATCGCGCCGCCCATGGCGGGTGATCTGCACGGGTTCCTTCTGGGCCTGATGCTGGAAGGTTCCGAAGTCGCGCTGAAATTCCACGGCGGTGATCTGGGTCATGGGCTCCCTCAGTCCAAAAAACAGACAATCTGTTAAATTCGGATTTTTACGCGCAAATCAAGGACTCGTGCGCCGGTTCCGGCACGCTTAATGCGAATGCTCATGCAGCATCGGCGGCGCGCCCGTCCCCCGCAGCCCATCGGCCGCGATCCAGTCGCGCGTGCACGAAGCCGCGCGATCGATCAACGATGCGCACACGGTATAATCATACGACGATGCTTCC
>JAYVXQ010000002.1:0-9295 GCA_043785025.1 Acetobacteraceae bacterium | reverse complement strand
AGGGGCACGCGCACTCCCCGTGGTTGAACGATCTGGTGCGCCATCCGCGCATTCTGGACGCGATCGAGGATGTGATCGGGCCGGATATCCTCGCCTGGACCAGCACGTTCTTCATCAAAGAGGCGGGGTCGGAGACCTATGCCGCCTGGCATCAGGACGGCGGCTATTTTGGTCTGGAGCCGAAACAGTCTTTATGCGCCTGGGTTGCGCTGACCGATGCGACGCGGGAGGCCGGCTGCATGGAGCAATTATCGTTCGCCGGCGCGCCGAAACTGTATCAGCATTCGCCCAAGGGCCTGCCCAACAGCATCAACCGCGCGGGTCAGACGATCGTCGAGCCGTTCAACGAGGCGCATCCGGCGGCGATGGCTCTGCCGGCCGGATCGTTCTCGTTGCATCACGAGTTGGCGATCCACCGCTCGGCACCCAATCACGCGTCGCACCGGCGGGTGGGGGTTGGCATCAATTATATGGCGCCGCATGTGCGGGTCGATGGGCCGGTGCGGTGCAAGGCGATGCTGGTGCGCGGCGAGGATCGTTACGGGCACTTCGATTTGTTCGGACCACCGGCGGCGGAGCGCGATCCGGCGGCGCTGGCGGTGCATCAGGACGTGAGCGACCGGTACCGCGAGAATTACCGCGATCAGGTGACGCGGCATGTGGCGCGGTTCGGCGGGTGAGCGGATTATCCGCCCACCTTCGCCGCGATCACCCGCGCGAGGTCGCCAACGCAGCGGAGCGAGTCCAGCTCGCGCGTCATGAAACGGATTTTCCAGTGCTGCTCGCTGGCCATGATCAGTTCGATCTGTTTGAACGAATCCCAGCCGGCGACGTCTTGCGCGGTCATCTCCGGGGTCAGAACGATATCCTCGCGCAGGAACACGTCGTGAAAGATCGTGGTCAGGCCGGCGTAGATCGCCGCTTCGGTGGTCATGCGGTTCAGCCCTCGGTTACGTGGATGAAGGTGTCAGCCGGTTGGAAGCCAACCAGATCGAGCACGAAGCGGCGCGTGTCCTCGGCGCCGTGTTCGAGCATCGTGAAGCCCAACCTGGAAAAATGGTCTTTGACCATGGCGTTTTTCTTGGTCGGGATAAACTCGCCGATCAGGCGTTTGGCGCCGATGCGCGCGGCCTCGGCGGCGATCAGGTTGAGCGTGGTCGGCTCGACCTGACGGCCGAGGACGCGGCAACTCATGAGCCAGGTATCGATCAGCAGGTCCGCGTTGGGGTGCAGGCGGCCGATGACGATGGCGATCACGCCGTTGTCACCGAAACGGTCCAGCAGGCGCAGTTGCAGGCCGAACGCGTTCGGATCGGCCATGACGGCCAGCACGTCCTCGTCGGTGTAGCGGCGGGAGGTCAGGTTGAACTGGTTCGATTTGTTAATCAACTGGGTGATGCGCTGTAACCCGACGCGATCGAAACGTTTCCAGATCAACCGCATGTCCAGACCGCGCAAATACGACGCCAGATCGGTGACGGCGGCTTTCAGCGCGTCGCGCGCCAGGTTGCCGCGATATTGGCCGGTGCGCTCGCGGTCTTCGTCGGTGATCGACAACGCCTCAAAATATCCGGCGTCCGACAAGGCGCGGGGGAAGGCGATGGGATCGTCGGAGATCTCAGGCACCGCGACCTCGGGCAGTTCCTGGCGCACCAAATTGCGTTCGAACGGGTTGTCGTCGAGGAAAACCAGCGAGTCGAGGCCGATGTTCAACTGGCTGGCGATGGCGCGTAAATTCGTTGCTTTATCGGACCAGTTGGCGACGAAGCAGGCGATGTCGGCGCGGCGCAGCACCATGTCCGGGTGATGGTCGAAGGCTTCCAGCGCGTTGGCCTCATCGTTCTTGGAACAGACCGCGAGGATGACGCCGCGGCGGCTCAGTTCGCGGGCGTAATCCTGCACGGCGGCGAAGGCCTCGCCAAGCGGGGAGCCCTGGCCGAGGGCGATGCCCTCCATGCCGTCGTCGCCGATAACGCCGCCCCACAGCGTGTTGTCGAGGTCGAGCACGAGGCATTTGAACGACCGTCCCTGTTTGGCGGCGAGCCAGCGGCCCACCAGGTCGCCAAACATCGGCGCGGCGGCATAGGCGATCTCCTGCTTCGCGCGATGCCACAAGCCAAGGTCGTGCCAGGCGGCGATGCCGTCGCGCGCGGCGTGGTCGTCGATGGCGAGAATGTCGACGCCGTCCTCGTCCGCCATGGTCCGGACATGGGCGTTGAGACGCGCGAGGAACGCCGCGCGCGATCCGGGAAGACGGTGGTCGTTCTGACCCATCATCTGGGTATGTATGGCGGGGGCGGTTTGATGGAGGATGGGGCAGCGCAGAACATTGCGAATGTCGCGCCACAGCGCGCGCACGCGGTCCGCGGTTTCGGTGAACGCGGCCTCGGCCGTGGCGGCGTCCATGGCGGCGGTGACGCCGGCGGTCAGATGATGCGCGTCGAGTGCCAGCAGGACGGCGGTGGGTTGGAACGCGCGCAGCGCCGACGCGGGGTCGGCCAGTTCCTGCGCGAATTGGCCGAAATCGTTCTCGTACGTCTCGATCCAGAGGCCGCGGCGGAGGCCGGCGACGCGGATCGCGGGCAGCAAATGCGTGAGCGTGCTGGAGCCGAGGACGGCGAGGCGGACGGGTTTGGTGCTCAGCCCCTCGGGTGGGGCGGGCAGAACGCGGCGGACGGTTTCGTCGAGCGCGTTGGTCAGGACGAAGTTGATGCGCGCATTGGCGAGGGCGGCGGCGGCAGCCCAGATCGCCGCGGGCGGGCTGTCGGCGCGGGACAATGCGCGGAGGCGGAGGCGCCAGTCCGCCATCTCCGGCAGCCAATGCAGGTCAGTCACGATGGGTCTCGATCGCGCTGCGTTCGGGGGCCCTCGATCGCGCCGCGTTCGGGTTTCAGGTCGATCAACGGCGTGCCGTCCAGGCAATCCATGCCGCGCACGATCAGGGTTTCGCCGGTGCGCCGTACCAGGGTCACGACCGAGGAGGCGATGGGATTGGGCCGCGCGGGGGAGCGGAGGGCGAAGGTGCCCATGGGCTTGCCGGATGACGCGGGCACCTGCACGGCCAGATCGCGGCGAGCCTCGTGCATCCAATACAGCACCTGGATGCGGGGATGCGCCTCGATGCCGGTCAGGGCGTCACGCCAGCGGGGATCGATCTCGATCGTGCAGAGCGGGCCGTGGTCGGGATCGCCGCGGCGGGGGCAGTCGCGGCGTGTGGTCCAGGGGGTGCGGACGCGGCCGATGAAATAGACGCCGGCGTCGGTTTGCTCCGGTGGGCTGGCGGTGATTTCTCCGGGCCTGATGGAGTTGGGCCGGATGGCGCCTGGATCTGTCGGTTTGGCGGTCATGGCGGGGAGGATGGCAGCGGCGGGCGCCGCGCGTCCAGGGGCGGCGCGTGACGCTGCGCGGTGAGGCGCGGTTTTCGACGCATCGGTATGAGAAGATGTCGGCACGCCGCGTCCACCGTTTTGGTTAGGTCACCCGGGTCCCGCCGCGTCCATGGCGGCGCGATCGCCTGACTATGCGCGATACCCGTTAATGAAGCCTTGGCGCGACGCGAAAAAACATTGTCGTCCGATCACAGGATGAACCGGCTGAGGTCGCCGATCTTCGCCAAAGGCGCCACTTTTTCCGCCACATAGGCCGCGTCGACGACGATCGTCTCCCCCGCGCGATCGGTGGCGGAGAACGAGATTTCCTCCAACAGCCGCTCCAATACCGTATGCAGCCGTCGCGCGCCGATGTTTTCCACCCGGTCGTTGATGTCGGCGGCGAGGTCGGCCAGCGCGTCGATCGCATCCTCCTGGAACGTCAGGGTCACGTTTTCGGTGCCCAACAAAGCCGCGTATTGCCGGACCAAAGAATGCTCGGGCTCGGTCAGAATGCGGCGCAGATCGTCGCGCGTCAGCGCCGCCAGTTCGACGCGGATCGGCAGGCGGCCCTGCAATTCCGGCAGCAGATCGGACGGTTTCGCCAGATGGAACGCGCCCGAGGCGATGAACAGCACGTGGTCGGTCTTCACCAGACCATATTTGGTGTTGACCGTCGTGCCCTCGATCAACGGCAGCAAATCGCGCTGCACGCCTTCGCGCGACACATCGCCGCCGCGAAACCCGCCCTCGGTCGTCCGGGCACAGATCTTGTCGATCTCATCGATGAAGACGATGCCGTTATTCTCGGCGTGCGCGATCGCGTCCTTGGTCAGTTGTTCGTTATCCAGCAACTGATCGGCTTCCTCGGCTTCGAGGATTTTCCGCGCGGCGTCGACCGTCATGCGGCGCTTCTGCTTCGGCCGGCTGCCCATGATGCCTTTCATCATCTCGCTGAGGTTGATCACCTGACCCGGCGGCATCCCCGGCATGTCGAACTGCCCGATGGGGGAGCCACCGGCGTCGGCGACCTCGATCTCGATCTCATTCGCCTCGAACTCGCCATCGCGCAGCCGCCGGCGCCATTTCGATTTGGTATCGGCGGCGGCGTCCTCGCCGACCATCGCGGCGATCAGGCGCTTCTCGGCGTTGGCCTCCGCCTTCGCGCGCACGTCGCGGCGGGAGGCCTCACGCAGCATGTTCAGCGAGGCGTCGACCAGATCGCGGACGATGCTTTCGACGTCGCGCCCGACATAGCCAACCTCGGTGAATTTCGTCGCCTCGACCTTCAGGAACGGCGCCTGCGCGAGTTTGGCGAGGCGGCGGGCGATCTCGGTCTTGCCGCAGCCGGTGGGGCCGATCATCAGGATGTTTTTCGGCACGACTTCCTCGCGCATCGCCTCGGGCAAATGCTGGCGGCGCCAGCGGTTGCGCATGGCGATCGCAACGGCGCGCTTGGCGTCGTTCTGGCCGACGATGAAACGATCCAACTCCGATACGATTTCGCGCGGGGTATAGGTGGGCACCTCCATCAGATCGACTCCACGATGACGTTGCCGTTGGTATAGACGCAGATCTCAGCGGCGATTTTCATCGCGCGGCGGGCGATCTCCTCGGCCGATAATCCGTCGACCGTCATCAGCGCGCGGGCGGCGGACAGCGCGTAATTGCCGCCCGAGCCGATGGCGATGACCCCGTCCTCGGGTTCCAGCACGTCGCCATTGCCGGTGAGGGTGAAGCTGCGCGTGGCGTCGGCGACGGCCATCATGGCTTCGAGGCGGCGGAGATAGCGGTCGGTACGCCAGTCCTTGGCCAGTTCGACGCAGGCGCGCTCCAACTGGTTGGGGAAGCGTTCCAGCTTGGTTTCGAGCCGTTCCAGCAAGGTGAAGGCGTCCGCTGTGGCGCCCGCGAAGCCTGCGAGCACCGTGCCGCCGGCGCCGATGCGGCGGACCTTGCGGGCGTTGCCCTTGACGATGGTCTGGCCAAGGCTGACCTGGCCGTCGCCCGCCATGGTGACGTGGCCATCCCGCCGGACGCAGAGGATGGTGGTGCCGTGCCAGCCGATCGGGTCGTTGGCATTGGGCGAATGGGCGTTGGATGATGTGGTGTGCATGACGGGCCTAGATGGCGGCTCATGGGGGGGTTCGCAAGACCGGGCATCGCCGCGCGCTCTGGGGGCGCTTGCCTGAGTCGCGCGACGGCGAGGCCGGGATCCGGGTTATCAAGAAGGTTTCGCAGGTGTTTGGGATCGAAAACGGCATCCAATAGACGAGATGGCCGATCCATATGACGGTTTGTTGCAAGGCTACAAATGGCTCCCCTGTTGACCTCGCTCAGAAGCCAGCCTGTCCGCTGGACTGGTGTAGGGTGTTGCCATAAACAATCTTTCATGGGTCGCCAACGCGGAACTCGCAAAGCAGCTTGCCTGTCCGTCATCTTCGGCGAACGGAGCAATGCGCGACCCCACACCATGACCGGACTGTGCCAGGCGTCGTTTGTCGGGATGGTTTGTCTAACGGTTTCACCGATGTTTCGGCGGATCCAGTGCACCACCCCCAACCCGGGTTTCCCGCCAATCGTGGCGGATCGCACCCAGAACAGCTCGCTCCATGAAACGGACTGAAAACCTAACTATGAACTTTGATGGCCAGCTGAGTTTCCGCGACGCCGCGCTCTTAACAGTTCCACCATCGCCGAAACCGAAATCCACGCGGTCGCGGTTAGGGCAGTTTATGACTCCGGCGACGATCGCGAAATTCATGGCCGGGATGTTCAAAGGGCCAGTGCCATCGAAGATACGATTGCTCGACGCCGGCGCGGGCCTCGGTACTCTTACAAGTGCTTTCATCGCGCAATGGAGAAACCAGACCGGTGAAAGTCTTGACGCTCATGCCTACGAATTTGACGACGAGGTATCCGCGGGCCTGCGGGAAAACCTGCGCGCGCTAACAGATGGCGACCGGATTACCACGCGGCTCATTGCAGGCGACTTCATCGAGACGGCGGCGGCCATGCTACGCCTCGAGAAAGGACCAAGATATACGCATGCTATTTTGAATCCCCCCTATAAAAAGATAAATGCTGGCTCGCGGCATCGGGAATTGCTGCGTGCGATCGGCCTGGAAACCGTCAATCTCTACACCGGCTTCGTTGGTTTGTGTCTCGATTTGCTGGAGCCAGGCGGCCAACTTGTCGCCATCATCCCGCGCAGCTTTTGTAACGGGCCGTATTACAAACCATTCCGCACCTTCGTTCTACGCCGGGCGGCCATCCGTCACATTCACTTATTTGATGCTCGTAATAAGGCCTTCAAGGAAGACGCCGTTTTACAAGAAAACGTCATCATATTCCTGGAACGCGGCGCACCGCAGCGCGACGTCACTATTTCGACCAGCACCGACGATAATTTTCATGACCATACCGAGAGAAAATACCGCTTCGATCAAATCGTGCTTTCCGACGACCCTGACAGCTTCATCCACATTCCGACTGAGGAATTGGGCCAGGAATTTGATGGCTCAGGAAACTTCCGGTTTAGCCTTGCTGATATCCGAGTTAATGTATCGACCGGCCCAGTGGTTGATTTTCGGTTACGTGATTGGCTTCGTCAGATGCCGGAGCAGGGCACCGTGCCTTTACTCTATCCAGGCCATTTCACCGCTACGGGCGTCAAATGGCCGATCCCGGCGATGAAGAAGCCGAATGCCATTTGTCGCACCGCTGACACAGAAAAGTGGCTTTATCCCAAAGGTTTTTATGCGGTGGTGCGGCGGTTTTCATCGAAAGAGGAAAAGCGGCGCATCGTCTCGACGATCGTTGATCCAACGGATTTGCCGGGGGAGGTGCTTGGTTTCGAAAACCATTTGAATGTTTTTCACCAGGGCCGTCAGCCGTTGCCTGAAAATATCGCCCGCGGCCTGTCGGTCTTTCTCAATTCGACCGCGGTTGACAAATATTTTCGCCGCTTCAACGGTCACACCCAGGTCAACGCCACCGACCTCAGGTTAATGAAGTACCCGGACCGGAAATCGCTTTTTCAATTAGGCGCATGGGCGAAGGAGTATCCCGCGCTCAACCAGGAATTCATTGATCAGAAAATCAGAACCATCGCATGACGCATAAATATATCGATCACGCCAAAGACATATTGACGCAAATTGGCCTTCCGCGTGCGCAGCTCAATGAGAGGTCGGCACTCGTTTTGCTTGCGATCCTTGATATGACGCCCGCGCGGAAATGGAATGAAGCAGCGAGCCCCCTTGTTGGAATCACGCCAATCATGGATTGGCTAACGGCGCACTTTGACAAGAAATATAAACCGAATACGCGCGAAACGGTACGTCGTCAGACCATGCATCAATTCATGCAGGCGGGCCTGGTGCTTTACAATCCCGATGATCCCAACCGGCCGGTGAACAGCCCGCGCACGGTCTATCAAATCAGTCCTGAAGCCCTCTCACTCGTTCGGACATATGGTTCCAATGTCTGGGGAGCGCAACTTGCAGCATACATGAGTGAGCAGAAAGGTCTTGCCGCGCGCTATGCACAAGAACGGGATCTGCGTCGGGTGCCGGTGACTATCGCCAAGGGAACCGTGATCCAGCTCAGTCCAGGCGAGCACAGCTTGCTTATCAAGGCGATTATCGAGGAGTTCGCTCCTCGGTTCGTTCAAGGTGGCAAGCTGATCTATGCGGGAGATACCGGCGAGAAGATGGGGTATTTCGATCGCGATTTACTGCACGGACTCGGCGTCGATGTTGATCGCCACGGGAAAATGCCTGATGTCGTGCTTTATTATCCCGAAAAGCATTGGTTGCTTTTGGTCGAATCTGTAACGAGCCACGGTCCCGTGGATGGAAAGCGCCATGAGGAGTTGATGAGGCTTATTGCGAGCGCCGACCCTGGTCTTGTTTACGTGACCGCATTTCCGACGCGCTCGGTTATGGCGCGATATCTGAGCGAAATTGCGTGGGAAACTGAGGTATGGGTCGCGGACGCTCCTACTCACCTGATCCACTTCAACGGCGACCGGTTTCTCGGGCCTTATCCGGCTCGACGGTAAAGCAAGCAGGCCGAAAGCGGATCGATACCTGAATCGTGTCACCGCCTGGCATAGGTTTTTAAACAGATCACGTGGTGGGTACAGGGACTGCGGCTGGAGATTTTCGTGCCGATACCGGCCGCGCTTTGGTCATGACCCGGCGGCGGCCTATTTCCCGATGCAGAACTCGCGGAAGATCGAGTCGAGAATATCCTCGACGCCGACCTGGCCGGTGATGGCGCCAATGGCGCGCAGCGCGAGGCGCATGGCCTCGCCGCGCAGTTCGGGCTCGGACGCGGCCTCGGCCTCGATCAGAAACCGGGCGGCGGTTTCCAGGGCGATGCGGTGGCGCGCGCGGGTCAGCGGCGGGGATCCGCTGCTTTGGGTTTGCGCGGTGGCTTCCCCGGCGAGGCGGGCGCGCAACCGCTCAAGGCCCATGCCCGTCAGCGCGCTGATGGCCAGCACCTCGGGGCGCTCATCACTGATCAGATCGGCTTTGTTGGCGACCACGAGGCGGGAGCCCAGTACGAAGGGCGCGCCGGCCTCGATCACCGTGATCACGAGATCCGCGGACGCCGCATGGGCTTTGGCGCGGCGCACACCCTCGGCCTCGATCGGATCCGGCGAGTCGCGCAATCCGGCGGTGTCGACGATCGTCACGGGAACGCCGCCAAGCACAACGCGGGCTTCGATGGCGTCGCGGGTGGTGCCGGGGATCGGCGAGACGATCGCCACGTCGCGGTCGGCCAGCGCATTGATCAACGAGGATTTGCCGACATTGGGCGCCCCGGTGATGGCGAAGATCAGCCCGTCGCGCAGTTTCTCGCCGCGGTGTCCGTCGTTCAGATGCGCCGCGATGTCCGCGCGAAGCGTGGCGACGGCGAGC
>JAYVXQ010000001.1:0-2850 GCA_043785025.1 Acetobacteraceae bacterium | reverse complement strand
GCCCAATCGAGGAACTGATCGCGGGTCATGGCGGGGACGCGAATTGTCGCGCTCATACCAAAACTTTAACTGAGAGTGCTCAGTTTGTCTTCCCTTTCGAAATGTATGGCCAACGCCCCACTGGCATCTCTGATGGAAGCGACGCGCGCGTGGGCGGTCACGGCCGATTCACCCAAACCTCCCCAAACTCGTGACAATCAACACCGCCCCGGACACCGCCAGCAACCCCAAAACCACTTTTCGAAACGTCCCATCGCTCACCCGATGATACAGCCGATACCCGGCGATCGTCGGCAACAGCATCGCCGGCACCATCACCACGAACAGCGGCACCGCCGCGCGCGGGATCGTGCCGGAAACGATATAAATCGCCATCGTCAAACCATGCACGCTCAAATTAAAAACCATGAACAGCACACGCTGCGTCCCGCGATCCCACCCGCGCAACGTCGCCCATAAAATTGGCGCCGGCCCAGTGAGACCGCCAAGACCACCCATGATGCCGCCGATGCAGCCGATGGCGGCGTCGGCCCCGCGTCCTCCCCAGATCACCCTGGGCAAATCCTTGGCGCACAGCATCAGCGGGCACCAGACCAGCAGCAGCACGCCGACCGCCAGTTTGAAGGCGCCGGGGTCGATGTAATGCAGCAAGGCGACGCCGATCGGCACGCCGGCGATGCCTCCGGCGACGAAGGGCAGCGCGCGCATCGGGTTGGCGCCCCGCAACACGGCACGGGCGGACAGCAACTGCCCGACCAGGGAGCCGAACACCACCAGGGGACCGGCCAAAGGCGGATCGAGGGCCCAAGCCCAGATGGCCATGGCGACGAGGCCGAAGGCGAAGCCGGACAGGCCCTGAACGAACCCCGCGGCGGCGGCGCCAATCGCGACGATCAGGATCTGCGCGGTCACATCCGGGACGGCAAATACAACGCGATGATGGGAAACGCGATCAGGATCGCGAGGCGCAGGATATCGGTCACGACGAAGGGCAGCACGCCGTAGAAAATCGTCGAGAAACTCACGTCTTTCACGACCGTTTTGATCACGAACACATTCATCCCGACGGGCGGGTGGATCAAACCGAGTTCCACGGTCATGACGATGATGACGCCGAACCAGATGGGATCGAAACCCAAAGCCTGGATCACCGGAAACACGATCGGCACGGTCAGGATGATCATCGCCATGGCGTCCATCAGGCAGCCAAGCACGAGATACATCAGCATGATCAAAACCAGCACGCCGGTCGGGCTGAGGCCGAGGCTGGTGACGAATTCGGTGATTTTTTGCGGTGTTTGCGTGATCGTCAGGAAATAGCCGAACAGGATGGCGCCGATCAGCACGGTGAACACCGCCGCCGCGGTGCGCGTCGCCTGTAGCAACGATTGCAACAAATCCGCGCGCGACAAACGGCCGCGGGCGACGCTGATGATCAGGGCCCCTCCGGCCCCCATGCCGCCGGCCTCGGTGGGGGTGAACAGACCGCCGTAAAGGCCGCCGATGACGAACAGGAACAGCAGCACGGGAGCCCAGACGTCACGGATGGCGCGCGCCCGTTCGTCCCATGTGCTCGCCGGCGCTGTGGGCAGCCATCCTGGTCTGGCGCGGCCGATGACGAAGATCGTCGCCATATACATGGACACCGCGAGCAGGCCGGGCAGCACGCCCGCCATGAACAACTTGCCGATGTCCTGCTGGGTGATCAGTCCGTACACAGCCAGAACGATCGAGGGCGGGAACATTGCACCCAGCGTGCCGCCCGCGGCGATCACGCCGGTGGCGAAGGATTGCGGATAATTGAAGCGGCGCATTTCCGGATAGGCGACGGTGGAGAATGTCGCGGCGGTGGCGACCGATGATCCGCTGATGGCGGCGAACCCCGCGCAGGCGGCGATGGTGGCGATACCCAGGCCGCCGCGCCAGTGGCCGACGAAGCGGTTGGCGGCCTGGAATAACTCCCGGCTCATGCCGGATCGCGTCACGATCGCACCCATCAGCAGAAACATCGGGATCACGCCGAAGGTATAATCGGTGACGATCCGCATCGAGGTCTGGCCGACCATTTTCAACGCGGGGGTCGATCCGGACAAATAACCATAGCCGGTGACTCCGACCAGGCCCATCGCCATGCCGACGGGCACGCGCAGCAGCATCAAAGCGAACAGGACGACGAAGCCGAGGACGGCGATGGCGTCGGAAGAATATTCCATCAGTGTTCCGTCAATTTGTCGGCGTCATGGATCTCGTCCGGGTGGAAGATCAGCCGGTATGTGCGCACCGCGATCAGCAGCACGGCGGAGACGTCGCCCAACCAGGCCACCGCGACGAAGGGCCAGGTCGGCAGGTTCAGATCGAATGTCAGGATATTGTCCTGGTATGTCAGGCGCACTTTGTCGAACAGCATGACGGTTTGCACGGTGACGACCAGCAGCAGGATCAGGGTCGCGAACACGTCGATCGCGCGTTTGGCGCGCGGCCCCACCGCCGACCACACCAGGTCGACGGTGATGTGCCCGCCGCGATACGACGTCGCGGCGATGCCCCAGAAAATCAAAATCCCCAACATCAGTTTGCCGAAGTCGTAACTGTCGGGGATCGACACCGCGAAGAAATAGCGCAACAGGACGGAGACGAAGATATCCAATGCGACGATGCCGACGAAGAACGCGGCGATCCACTCGATCCCGTTGATAAACCGGTCCATCGCGGCGCGCATCGTTATCGGATCATTCCGCGAGGGCGCCGCGTTTTTTCAACTCGGCGACCAGTTCCCCGTAGACGGCATCAGGATCGTAACCGGCGGCTTTGACCTGCGCCGCCCATTTGGTCTTCAGCGGCTCCGCGGCT